>CAYZVJ010000006.1:0-50744 GCA_964481765.1 uncultured Rikenellaceae bacterium
TGGAAGAAAGTAACCTGTTCGCAAAGGGTGCGAACAGTGACATGGATGGTGGTTTGATAAACTTTCAGTGTAATCTTACCTCATTACTTTTTGGATTAGAAAGGATTCCATTGTCAAAAAAAGACATTACTTATATAAGAATTCTTAAAGACTCTTTATCTCCTGGATCAGTTTCTGAATGGAGTCTTTCGCATTTCCGAAAAACATGCGCGTTTTATCGTGGTAAAAGAGGTTGTTTTCAATCGCAGCATACCCCATACCCATCCCTCGTTTCATCACGATGATGTTTTTCGCATCCTGAGCTTTGATGATTGGCATTCCATAGATCGGACTGGATGGATCTTCTTCCGCAGCCGGGTTCACCACATCATTTGCCCCGATAACGACTACAACATCGGTGTTTGGAAGATCGGGATTGATCGCGTCCATCTCAACCAGTTTCTCATAGGGCACTTCAGCTTCAGCCAGCAGGACATTCATGTGTCCTGGCATTCTTCCGGCAACCGGATGGATCGCAAATTTTACTTCAACTCCTTTGTCCTCGAGGAGGAGTGCCATCTCATTACAGACATGCTGAGCCTGGGCAACCGCCAGTCCGTATCCGGGAACAATAACTACTTTTTGTGAATAACTGAGCAAAACAGCAGCATCGCTGACAGATATCTCCTTAAGGATACCGGTTACTTTTTCACCTCCTGCTCCCCCACCACCAAATGCTCCAACAATCACATTGAGTAAGGACCGGTTCATGGCCTTGCACATCAGAATGGTTAGTATCGTCCCTGCCGAACCGACAAAAATCCCTCCCAGTATCATGGCTTGATTATGGTAGATAAAACCAGCCAGTGCAGCAGCAATTCCTGTGAAGGAATTCAACAGGGATATAACCACTGGCATATCTGCACCCCCAATCGGCATGACAAACATCACCCCGTAAACCAGTGTAATTGCAAGCAACAGATAGAGTAACAATGACTCAACATTGGGGCTTAGATCTCCTAACAGCAGGTACAGGACGAGGGAAACAATAATCAGCAGAAGCACTCCATTGACATACTTCATGAATGGGGCAAAAATATCTCCTACCCTCCCATCCAGTTTTCCGTAGGCAATCATGCTGCCGCTAAAAGCAACCCCACCGATTACCAGGCTGAGAAGCGTAACCAGCAGGGATTGATTTGCAGGATTGGTGTATTCCATCAATGCTACCAGCGCAGAAGCCGCTCCACCGGTCGCATTTAAAAAGGAGACCAGCTGAGGCATGGCTGTCATCTGAACCCTCCTGGCAATAACAGCTCCCAGCACGGTTCCGATACCGACCGTGATCACAATGATGATGATATTGACAAACCCGATATTCGCTCCGCTACTGTCACGGTGAAGCACAATGGTTGTCACCATGGCAAGCAACATACCGAATGCAGCCCATAGGTTTCCCCGCTTTGCCGTATCGGGATGGCTCAATAATTTCAAGCCGATGATAAAACAAACAGCAGCTACCAGGTAACTGAATTCAAGAATGATCTCACCCCGTGTAATACCGGCTTCGTGAAGATAGGATTCCATGATTATTTTCTAATGTTTTTTTTACGGAACATCTCCAGCATCCGGTCAGTGACAACAAATCCTCCGGCAACATTCAACGTACCAAATAAAACGGCAAGTATTCCCAAAATAAGATTCAGGGTTATCCGGCTGGTATCGGCATGCCCGACCAGGATGATCCCACCGATGATGATTACGCCACTGATGGCATTTGCACCTGACATCAGCGGGGTATGCAAAACAGATGGGACATTTGAAATGACTTCTATTCCGAGAAATATGGACAACACGATAATGAAGATGGCTGCCCTGTTATCAAATAAAATTTGAAGGATATTCTCCATGGTCACTTACTTTATTAATGCATTGATCCGGTCATTGATCACTTTCCCTTCATGGGTAATACAGGTGCTACTGATTATCTCATCATCAAAATCCAAATTGAGCTTACCATCAGGGGTAATCAGTACCTTAAGGAAGTTCAGCAAATTCTTTCCAAACATGCGGCTGGCATCAACGGGCATGGTGGAAGGATAATTCGATTTCCCGATGATCCTGACCCGGTTATGAAAGACTGTTTTATTATTCACGGTTAATTCACAATTTCCACCTGATGCTGCAGCAAGATCGATAATTACAGAACCCGGCTCCATTGCTTCAACGGTTTCCTTCCGGATAAGCACCGGGGCTTTCTTCCCCGGAATCTGCGCTGTGCAGATGATCACCCTGGCTTTTTTAGCATGTTTATGGATTAACTGCTTCTGTTTCTCGACAAATTCTTCTGTTTGCTGAACAGCATATCCACCGGCTGAAGCATCTTCCCTGGCTCCTTCAACTTCAATAAATTTGCCGCCCAGGCTCATGACCTCTTCTTTTACGGCTGACCTGACATCAAAAACTTCCACAACTCCACCCAGTTTACGGGCTGTGGCAAGTGCCTGCAAACCGGCAACCCCGGCTCCAAGGATCAATACTTTTGCCGGTTTTATTGTCCCGGATGCTGTCATGAACATGGGAAAGAAACTGGGTAATTTTGTCGCTGCTTCCAATACCGCTTTATACCCTGCTACGGTTGCCATGGAAGAGAGAATATCCATCGATTGTGCCCGGCTGGACCGGGTAATCATGTCCATGCTGAATGTGGTAATGTTCCTCTCTTTTGCAGTGCTCACCAAATCTTTCCGGTAGAGCGGATTGAAGATGGCAACATAAATCTTACCTTCAATCAGTTCATCGGGTTCCGGGGCATTGACCTTGATCAAAATGTCCGACTTTTCAAGAACCTTATCCTTGACATTAATTTTTGCACCCACTGAGACATATTCTTCATTTTCCACGCAAGAGGTATTTCCGGCTTCCGATTCAATCATGACCTCCACCCCCATTTTTATCAGTTCCTCCACGCTCTCCGGGAGAAGCGCAACCCTGTTTTCACCTTCGGGTTCCTTTAATATACCGACTACCATTGTACTAATTTTTGAGTTGACAAAGTTAATGGATTTTCATTCCCTTACAAAAGAAGCCTGGTCTCGAATAGGGATGTGATCAGTCGGGTTAATACACCGGCAATGTTTTATAACAGGTTCGAGTTTATATCGTTTTTTATATATTTAAATACGATCTATGAAATTTAATTGATGTGGAAAATTTGCAATTGATACTAAAAGAATACATTGCAGGAGACAGGAGCAATCTTATTCCAATATTGCAGCATGTGCAGAGTGACCAGGGATACATTTCCCCGGAAGCCATTACCACAATTTCCAATCATTTACACGTATCAAAAAGTCAGATATTTGGTGTTGCTTCCTTTTATTCCCAGTTTAAGTTCAATCCCCCGGGAAGGCACTCCATTAAGATTTGTCTCGGCACAGCCTGTCATGTCCAGGGTGGTGATTTTCTGTTAGCCGCACTGCAATCGGAGATAGGGATCAGACCCGGAGAGACAACCGAAGACGGCAGATTTGACCTGGAACGAGTGGCTTGTCTTGGTTGTTGTGCTTTAGCTCCGGTGGTAATGATAGATAAGGTCATACACAGCAGGGTATCGGTAATCAAATTAAGGGAATTGCTTACATCATATGAGTAGCTTTCAATCCATACAGAAGGCAGCCAGGGAACAATGGCAGGCTTTGCAGGAATCTGCAGATCCTGTTCTCTATTTGGGTATGGGCAGTTGTGGGTTGGCTTCCGGAGCAGGAGAGGTGTGGGATCAGATAAACAAAACCATTGCTTCAAAGAAACTAAATGTCCGGATCCTTAAGGTTGGTTGTATAGGACCCTGCTATCTTGAGCCCCTGCTGGATATTCAAATGCCGGGGAATCCCCGCTATTGTTTCAACAACGTTGACGGGAAAAAGGCTGAAAAACTACTTCTGGATTATATCAAAAATGGGGAATCGAAGATAAGACCCATCGGGTATCTCGGTAATGGCAAATTCCCTGTTAATGGTCTTAAATCATTCTGGGATCAACCGATGCTTAAGAACCAGGTCAGGATTGTATTACGGAATTGTGGTATTATTGATCCGGAAAATATTTATCATTACATCGCACGTGACGGATTCAAAGGATTAATGAGGGCTTTTGAGCTTGGTCCGGAAGGTGTGATCAAGGAAGTGGAGACCTCCGGTCTGCGAGGCAGGGGAGGTGCAGGATTTCCCACTTACCTCAAATGGCAGTTGTGCAGGAAGTCAAAAGGGGAGAAGAAATACCTGATCTGCAATGCTGATGAAGGGGACCCCGGTGCATTCATGAACCGGTCATTGATGGAAGGAGATCCCTTCTCTCTCCTGGAGGGAATGATCATTGCCGCTTATGCCATCGGAGCGACAGATGGGTACATCTATATAAGGGCAGAATACCCACTTGCAATTGAGCGGTTGAAGATTGCCATTCAGCAACTGCATAATCACAAGTTACTGGGCAAGGACATTATAGGATCCGGATTTTCATTTGACATCCGGCTAAAAGAGGGTGCCGGGGCATTTGTTTGTGGGGAAGAGACCGCACTGATTGCTTCCATTGAAGGGGAACGGGGAATGCCGAGAAGCCGGCCACCATTCCCGGCCACTTCGGGCGTTAATGGTTCTCCTACAAACATCAATAATGTGGAAACCCTTGCCACTGTTCCGAACATCTTGAGAGAGGGTGGGACATGGTTTGCCGGTTATGGTACGAAAACCAGTAAAGGAACAAAAACGTTTGCCCTTGTCGGAAAAGTGAGGCGAACAGGGTTGATCGAAGTGCCCATGGGGACCACGCTCAGACAAATCATCTATGATATCGGTGGAGGATCACTGAAGGAGTTTAAAGCAGTACAAACGGGAGGACCTTCGGGCGGGTGCCTTTCGAGTGATTTCCTCGATTTGCCGGTTGATTACGAATCCCTTACAAAAGCTGGTTCCATCATGGGATCCGGGGGATTAATCGTTATGGATAAAGATATCTGTATGGTTGATGTTGCACAATATTTCCTCCGCTTTACAAGCCAGGAAAGTTGTGGCAAGTGCACTCCATGCCGGATTGGTACAAAAAAAATGGTAGAAATACTGGAAAAAATCACAGCAGGGGAAGCCACAATGGAGGATATTCATCTGCTGGAAAAAGTGGCGGAAACAGTGCACAAAGGGTCACTCTGTGGACTGGGACAAACTGCACCAAATCCGGTATTAACTACCCTGAAATACTTTAAAGAGGAATACATAAAACATGTTGAGGAAAAACGATGTCCGGCAGCTGTTTGCCGCAGCCTGGTCGAATACAGAGTGATAAAGGAGAAATGCACCGGATGTCAGCGGTGTGTTGATGTGTGTCCCACGCATGCCATTACCGGGCCTAAAAGTGAACCACATAACCTGGATAAATCACTCTGTATTAAATGCCGTGCCTGCTATGAGATTTGCCGGTTCGACGCCATCGCCGGCGATGCTATTGTCATCGAGTAACCGTCAATTGTTTGACCAATGAGGAAGCAAAGAACGACATACATTAACCTGATTATTGACGGGAAACCGGTTCAGGTTTCGGGCGGTCAGACCGTTCTGGAAGCAGCCAGACAATCGGGCATCTATATACCAACCTTATGTCACCTGGAAAACCTGATTCCTTATGGTGGTTGTCGCCTTTGCATAGTTGAGATAGAAAAAATGCGGGGATTTCCTACCGCATGCACCACCCCGGTATCAGATGGCATGGTAATAAAAACCAAAACACCGGAGATACAACAGCTCAGGAAAGAGATCCTGGCATTAACCCTTTCAGAACATCCATATACCTGTCTCGTATGCAAAGAGAACAATGAATGTCCCGAATACATGTTCTCAACCCGTAAAGTGAACCGAACAACCGGATGTAATTTCTGTTCGAGCAATGGCGATTGCGAACTCCAGGATCTGGTCGAATACCTGGAAATTAATGAGATTGATTACCCGATCGATTACCGGGGGCTCCCGGTGATAAAAGACAATCCTTTTTACGAGATCGATTACAATCTCTGTATCCTGTGTGGCCGGTGTGTCCGAATCTGCAATGAAGAGAGGAATAGCGGTGTTCTTGCATTTGTTCAACGGGGGAAATCAACCCTGGTTGGTACAGCCTTTGGTGAATCGCAGAAGGATGCAGGATGTGAATTCTGCGGTGCTTGTGTTGATGTGTGCCCTACCGGTTCATTATCCGAAAAAATGGGGAGGTGGGTGAGTCCTCCTGACAAATCTGCTGAAACAACCTGTATCTTCTGTGGCGAAGGATGCACCATGAATGTCAACACACGAGGAAACCGGATCATCAACGTTGGCCCTCCTCCCGGAGAAAGAACCAACCCGATCCAGCTGTGTGTGCGGGGAAAATTTATCCCGGGAGATATCGTACACCATCCGGACCGGATCAAAACACCCATGATACAACGAAATGGGAACTGGATAGAGGTTACCTGGGATGAAGCAATCTCCCATACAGCAGCCAATCTGGAACGATACAGGGGCAACCAGTTCGGAATGATCGGCTCCGCTATGACCTCCATGGAAGAAAATTATATCCTGCAAAAATTCACCAGGAAAGTAATGCGGTCGAACAACACTGATGTGTACAACGCTTACAGTAACAGGAACCTTCTTTCCACAATCTGCAATTACCACCTGGTAAATCCGCCGGTAGAAATCGACCGGATATCAGATAGTGATACCCTCTTTTTGATCGGCACCGATGCATCTGAATCACATCCAATGGTGGAAAACAGGATCAGAAAAGCATCACGAAATGGAGCCACTATTATTCTTGCCCATCCCGATTCAAACAGAACCACCGGATTTGCTTCACATCACCTTCATTATAAACCGGAATTGCTTGGAAATTTACTGGAATTGGTGAGGGATGGTATAAAAAAATCCCCACACTCCGAGACAGCGGGTGTGGCATCGGCAAAGCATCAAAAAAGTAAAAAAAGGATCCCGGAAACCGGCATTTCGAAAGCTGATCTCGAAACAACAATCAGGTTAATAAAAAATGCCGGACGATTGATCATTGTTGCCGGAGAAAGAATGTTGCATGGACCCGACACCCAAAAAACATTGAGCACGCTCATCTCCCTGGAAAAAGAGGTAGGAAAGAATAAATCCAATGGCATTCTTTTCCTTCTGGATGAAGGGAACCGCTATGGTAGCGCATTCTCCGGAATGCATCCGGACCTTCTTCCGGGATTAATGAGCCTGTCCGACCCCGTAAACCGGGAAAAGTGGTCAGAAAACTGGAGCGTGGTGTTGAGTGAAATCAGAGGCATGAGTTATCGGGAGATGGTAAGCAATATCAGAGAAGATGGCATCACATCCCTTTATGTTACAGGAGATATACCACCCCATCCCGGTTTAGAAAACTTGAAGTTTATGGTACAGCAAAACCTGTTCCTGACCGAAACCTCAAAACTTGCCCATGTCTTTCTGCCAGTGCTTACATTTACTGAAATATCAGGACATGTGCTGACCATGGACCGGAAACTAAAAGAGCTGAAACCCATTATTCAACCGGAAGAAGGGTTGTATAGTGTTCCGAAAATCATCGCTTCCATTACCAGGCGCATGCAGGAAACCGGTTTTGAATATACCAGTCCGGAGGAGATTTTTTCGGAGATCGAATCGTTTGCCGATCTGTCTTTTCCAGCGCCAGGCAAGATGGTTCAACTCCCCATCGGAATAAAAGATGAATTACCTGAAGTGGATGAATCGCTCTTCTTATTGAACGGCTCAGGAAGAGAGAAATACCGATATATTGGAAATCCGATCGCTTCGTATATGTCTGATTTTAAAGTAATTTTAAATGATTGAGATCATAGAACGGGAAGAACTGGTGCCGAACGTGCATACCTGCACGGTGTATGCACCCGGCATTGCGAAAAAAGCATTGCCGGGTCAGTTTGTTATTGTAATTCCGGATGAGTACAGCGAACGGACTCCCATAACGATTGCCGACTGGGACAAAAAAGCCGGTACGATAACATTTGTTTTTCTCGAGATCGGGGCATCTTCACAACGGATGGCTGAACTGAATGCAGGAGATAAACTTTACTCATTTACCGGTCCTCTGGGCAGGCCCTTTGAGCTGGAAAAATTTGGAACGGTAGCACTGGTTGGTGGATGTTATGGAATTGGCGGTATCTACCAGGCAGCCAAAGCCCTGAGGAAGAAGGGAAACAGAGTCATTACCTATTCTGAGGCAAGAAGTAATTTCCTGCTTTACTGGAACGATAAGCTTGAAAAAGTCTCCGATGAAGTGAAATATGCCACCACGGATGGATCCGGTGGAATAAAGGGACACGCCTGGGATATTCTCCAAAAAGACCTTACGGAAAAAACGAAGATACATCACATCATTGCTGTGGGTTGCACATTCATGATGTATAAAGTTGCCAAAGTTAGCGAACCGTTTGGGGTAAAAACCATTGTCAGTATGAATCCTGTAATGATCGATGGGACTGGAATGTGCGGTGCATGCCGGATTGTGGTGGATAACCAGACAAAATTCGCCTGTGTTGATGGACCCCATTTCGATGCTCATAAGATCGATTGGGATATCATTATGTCACGCAGAAAAGCATACCTGGAAGAAGAGATCATTTCAAAGGAGAGGTAAACGTATGGCCAAGATAAGTCCGAAAAAAATTCCCATGCGGGAACAGCCTGCAAAAGAGCGGGTCCGGAATTTCAATGAAGTACCATTTGGTTATTCCATTGAAGAGGCGGTCCAGGAGGCCAAACGGTGCATCCAGTGTAAGAATCCGGGCTGTATAGCAGGTTGTCCGGTAGAGATCGATATTCCTGGTTTTATCAAGTTCATATCTGAAAAAAAATTCAAAGAGGGAATTAACCTGCTGAAGGAAAAAAATATTTTGCCTGCCATATGTGGCCGTGTCTGCCCACAGGAAGAACAGTGTGAAAAGGTTTGTGTTGTTGGAGTAAAAAATGAGCCGGTAGCCATCGGGCGCCTGGAACGTTTCCTGGCTGATTGGGAACGGGAGCAGGGTGAGATTGAGATTCCTCCCAAACCAAAATCATCCGGGAAAAAAGTGGCGATTGTCGGGGCAGGTCCGGCCGGGATCACCGCAGCTGCAGACCTGGTACGATGGGGTCACAAAGTGGATATGTTCGAAGCACTGCATCAACCTGGGGGCGTTCTGGTGTATGGAATCCCTGAATTTCGCCTGCCCAAAGAGATCGTTTTCGGGGAGATCGATTACCTCAAAAAACTTGGGGTAAGGTTGTTCACCGATTCCGTCATCGGTAAAGTGAAAAGCATCGATGAATTATTAAAGGAGTACGATGCCCTGTTTTTGGGTACGGGTGCAGGACTGCCCTGGTTTTTGGAAGTTCCGGGTGAAAATCTGAACGGGATCTATTCGGCAAACGAATACCTTACCCGGGCTAACCTGATGAAAGCATACCTGTTTCCAAAATACAAAACACCCATCGTTAAAGGGAAACGGGTTGCCACGGTCGGTGGCGGGAACGTTGCCATGGATTGTGCCCGGACAGCCCTCCGGCTTGGAGCTGAAAAATCGATCATCATTTACAGGCGGTCAAAAAATGAAATGCCCGCCCGGAACGAGGAGATCCACCATGCAGAAGAGGAAGGCGTTGTTTTTCAATTACTCTCCAATCCTGCTGCATTCCATAGGAACGAACAAAACTGGGTTACGGAAGTAGAATGTATCCGGATGAAACTGGGCGAGCCGGACGATTCAGGCAGGCGCAGACCCGTCCCCATTCCGAATGCAAACTTCAGGATGCCGATTGATGTGGCGGTTATTGCCATCGGCAATAGTCCGAATCCATTGATACCTTCAACAACCCCCGATATTGAAACCGGCAAATGGGGAAATATCATTGCAGATCCCGAAACGGGTAAAACATCAAAAAAAGGTGTTTTTGCCGGAGGTGATGTTGCTACCGGCGCAGCTACCGTTATCCTCGCCATGGGCGCTGGTAAAAAAGCAGCCAGGGGAATAGATGAGTTTCTCCAAACAGGAGTTTGGTGAAACAAGATAAAAGTAAAAAGATAAAAGTTTATAAGAATTTTTATATAAACGATTAAGATTTTGCGATGATCTGACCTGAATCTTACCGTAAAAGCAATAAATCCAAAGCTAGATGGACGAAACAGGTAATTTAAATGAGAGGTTATTCAATTTTGCGGTCCGATCAATTAACTTTCTAAAAAAACTTCCAAATACTCCGGAGTTTAAGACAATTCGATACCAATATTCAAAATGCAGTTGTTCTTCTGGTGCAAACTATGAAGAATCGCAAGCTGGCTCATCAAGAGCAGACTTTAATAACAAAGTTCGCATCTCTTTACGAGAAATGCGTGAATCAAATTATTGGTTAAGGCTTGTTAAGGCAACATTACCTGAACTCAGGGAAGATACCGAACTGAATTGGCTTCTGACTGAATCAGGAGAACTAAAGAGAATACTTGGATCAATTGTCTCTGAAACAAACAGATAGTATACTATTTCCTGCTTTAAACTTTACCTTACTTTTATCTTTTTACTTTTATCTTTAATCTTTCCTTTAAGCGGTCACCATTCCAAACTATCCTCCAGCCGTATTTCCTGCAGGTCTTCTTTGCTGAGTCCGTGCCAGCGGCACCCTTTTTTAGAGCAGATATAAAAATCGATCAGTTTTTTCCTGGCACTGATCTCGATCCGTGCAATTTTACTCCCACATGCCTCGCATCGTTTTTTCGGCAGGATAAAGCTTTTCTTACAGTGTGGACACGACAGGTCTTCTATTACCTGATCTTCCGGCAACAGGATGGTGGATTTCGAGGTAAAGATGTTGAGATAGGGGCTGAGCATCAGATAACCGGTTTCCTTTTTCCGTTTTACAAGGAATTTTATAGAACCGGAATCGATCAGTGATTTCTGGCAATGGGGGCAATAGGAGTGTAAAAAACTGCCGGATTTAATGGTTTCTATTTTCTCATCCTCAAGATTGTGATGAGGATGATGCAACCGTTCTGTCTCCTCGAACAGGTTTTTCAGTGCAAAGGAAAAATCTACAAACTTCATGAAATGATTGGTACAACCCACCCTGGAGCAGATGGATACGGTTCCTCCAAGCTCAGTATTCATCGAGATAATAGGGGCTTTGCACAATTCACACGCCTCTTTACTAACCAGGTTTGAATTGCAAAGCGGACAGGACATTATTGCTACCTCATCCCTGGAAAGTTCAATATCCGTAAGATAATTAAAGCTATCATAAACAGAACTCAAACGGATAATCCCTGTTTCATCCCCAACCTTAATGATCAGTTTAATACTGGGACAGTTATCCACAAGTTGCCCTTCATCCATCAACGATTGACCACACACCGGGCATTTAACTTTTAATGAGATGAGATTAAACATGTTGGTATCTTCCATAATCTTTTTCCTGTTAAGTGATCAAGTAAATATAAAAAATTTATCACTATCTGGAGAATGTCCAGTGTATTTATATCGTATTCCAGGGATTATGAATCCATTATTAGATTTCAAAGAACTATGAAGAGGAATATATCCATCTCGCTTTTCATTCTGTTTGCTACGATTTCCCTTGTTTTTATTTTCAGCCGGGCAACCTCTAAAAACCAGTCGAAAGAGGTTGAGATCTGGCCTGCAATCCAACCCTATGATACAGGATATCTGCCCGTATCGGAATTGCATACAATCTATTATGAACAGAGCGGAAATCCTAAAGGGGAACCTGTTTTCGTGGTTCACGGGGGACCAGGAGGTGGGACAACTCCAACCATGAGAAGGTTTTTAAATCCTAAAAAATTCCGGATTATTCTGTTCGACCAGCGCGGAGCTGGAAAATCCAAACCATTCGCAGAAATAGAAGAGAACCAGCTCCTGAGAAACGCCGGTAGAATTAAAGACATTCCCTGTACTATCGTTAATGGAAGGTATGACATGTGCTGTCCTCTGGTCACCGCATATAAACTGCACCAGGCACTTCCCCGATCCAAACTGGTAATTGTGGAAGATGGAGGGCATGGTGGCTGGCCGGTGATCAAAACCACCATCCGGGAAATGAGAGCATTTGAATAATTTAAGTATATTTACTACATTAAAATTAAACCTCATGAAAAAACTATTCCTGTTTCTGATTCTCTTTCTTTTCGTTTACGCGGCAGCCTACAACCAGCAGTCCCTCCAAACGGTTGCTGAACAGTCCAATTACGAATCCACATCCACATATAAGGATGTTATGCAATTCATTTCGGGGCTGGAAAAAGGTTACCCCTCTATTCGTGTCGAGTATATTGCCACGACAGCAGAGGGCAGAGATATACCCCTTCTGGTAATTGGGGACCCTTTACCCATGTCACCGGAGGACCTGATAAACGATAACCGGATCGTGGTATACATTCAGGCAAACATTCATGCCGGAGAAGTTGAGGGGAAAGAAGCTGCTTTAATGTATGCCAGGGATTTCCTTTCGGGAAACAGCCGGGACATTCTCGACAAGGTCGTTCTGCTGATTTGCCCGATCCTGAATGCCGATGGGAATGAAAAAATCAGCCCCATGAACCGACGCAATCAAAACGGACCGGTAAATGGAGTTGGGGTCAGGCATAATGGCATGCTCCTTGACCTCAACCGGGATGCGATGAAGGTCGAATCGCCGGAAATAGGGGGAGTGATCACCAATGTGTTTAAGCGCTGGGATCCATACATCTACATGGATTGCCACACAACCAACGGATCCTATCACGAGGAACCGGTTACATTCATGTGGATGCTCAATCCGAACGGTGACCGCAAACTGATCAACTACATGCGCGACAAGATGATGCCTGCTGTAGGAATCCGGCTCAGGGATGAGTTTAACGTGGAAAACTGCTATTATGGTAATTTCAGAGACCCGATGGATTTTGAGAAGGGCTGGTACCCCGATGCCAGTGAACCACGGTATTTCACCAATTATTTTGGCCTTCGTAACAGGCTGGGTATATTGAACGAAAATTATGTTTATGCCGATTTTAAAACCCGTGTTAATGGTTGTTACCTTCTGATCCGTACTGTAGTGGAGTACGCAGCACAATACAATAGTGAGATCAGGGATATGATCCGCTCAGTAGACTTGAAAACGATCAACCGGGGGATGGCCCCGGCACCTGCCGATTCGTTTGCGATAACCTATCATCCCGAACCCACACCTCAAAAAGTAACTATTAAAGCTTACGAAGTCGAATTGGCAGAAACTGAAACCGGGAGAAGAAGAATGATCAAAACCGATCGGATGAAAACAGTCACTATCCCTTATTTTGCCGACTATTATCCAACCTCCTGTGTGAAATTTCCTTTCGCTTATCTTCTTGAGTTCCCAGACCCTTATATCTTAAAACTGCTGGAAAAACATGGAATAACGGTTGAACGGTTGACTGAAAGCCAAACGCTGGCAGTGGAGGAGTTTCAGATTGAAGAATTAAACCCGGCGAACAGGCTGAACCAGGGGCATTATACAAACAGTGTAAAAGGCACCTTTGTTGAAATCGAAAAAGAATTCCCGGCCGGCACACCGGTTGTTCGCACATCGCAACCGCTGGGAAATCTTATCGCGTATTTACTCGAACCACAGTCAGATGACGGGCTGCTCTACTGGAACTATTTCGATCGCTATTTGTCCCCCCAATGGGGACGGGGATATAATTCATCTCCCGTTTATAAGATCCTGGAACCGGTAGATCTTGAAACAACGGTAGATTAATCCTGCCTAAGTTGGGTAAAGTGGATGTTGTTGAGGCTCCGGAAGTGCCTAAGTCGACTCTTCCATGGGAGAATGCCTGCCCGCGGCAGGCGGGCCTTTGGCAAGAGACCTGCCTGCCGCCAGGCAGGGTCGGCCTACATACCATCAGCTTACCCAGTAGGTTCGGTATACGAATATACAATGTTGGGCGACTTTGTAAGTCGCCTCTTGGACGTGAAAAATTGGCGCTTCTCTCAAACTATTCTATTGTTCGTACATGAACACTATACCGATCATACAACTGGGTATCGGTAATGTCGGCCGGGAAGTTATCCGCAATGTCCTGGAATACAAATATCGTGAAGGCAACAGGTTCTTCCGGTACATCGGGATTGCCAATAGCAAATCTCTTCTTTTCCAACCTGATGGGATCCCTGAGCGGTTTCTGGAAGAGATTACTTCTGCCGTAGGATCAACAGAAGTAATGAGCCAGACGGGTTGCAAAAGACATAATGGGGACCTCTCCCCTCTCCTGCAGGAACTAACACGATCAGATGTAAGGGATCTCTCAATCATTGATGCGACAGATTCTGATGCTACCACACCTTTTCTGCTTAAATGTGCTGAAAAAGGCACGGTGCTGGTGTTAGCCAACAAGAAACCCCTGGTCAGTGAAGATGCCATCTTCAGATCACTGAAGAGAGTCCCCCTGGGATTCAGAGCAACTATCGGTGCCGGACTGCCCATTATCCCTGCAGTTCAGGAACTTTTGCAAACCGGGCACCGTATCCAAAAGATAGAAGGCTGCTTCAGCGGATCACTGGGAATTCTGTGTTCCTCATTAGAAGCGGGTGAATCCTTTTCTGATGTGGTGAAAGCGTTAAAAAGCAAGGGATATACCGAACCCGATCCCCGTGAAGATCTTTCCGGGAAAGATATCGCACGTAAAATCCTGATCCTTTCCAGGCTATCGGGTTATCACCTTGAACTGAACGATCTCATTACAGAGAGCCTGTTTCCCGAAGAAATGGTTTCTGTGCCTCCTGATACCTTTTTGTCAGCAATCAGGATACTGGATGATCAATACAGGGAGATGTTCAACCGGGCTTTACAAAAAAACTGTACTTTTCGTTTTGTCGCGACTTTGGAGAAAGGAACGTGCAGGGTTGGCATGAAAAAGGTTCCCGGGGATTCACTGATTGGCAGGCTTAAAGGGGCTGAAAAGCTTGCTGTTATTTATACCGACAGGGATGAGGATGATCCGGTTATCATACGGGGTGCCGGTGCAGGAGCAAAATCTGCAGCAAAAGATGTGTTTGACGATCTGATGGAGATCCATAAAAGAACCAGATATTGAATCATAGTATCGCAAAATGAGTATAAACACGATGCCTTTACCCGCTTTTCAGGTATCAGTTAAAAACAAAATGTATGAAAGCAGGATCTGATCAAAATCGAGTATTGAGCAGGTATGCGCCTTAAAATGTTAAACGTAAAAAAAGAGAACATCATGAAATACAGAGTATGGTTTACTATTATCACATTGTTTACAGCTATCCTTGTCAACGCACAACTATCTGAATCGCAACTTCAGAAAATCGACAGTCTATTCATTAATTGGAATATTCCAAACCACCCCGGAGGAGTTATCGGTATTGCACAAAGTGACCAGATCCTGTTTCTTAAAGCGTATGGTCTTGCGAGCCTTGAATACCTGGTCCCGAATTCGACAGGTACCCGGTTTAATATTGCCTCTGTATCCAAACAGTTTACAGCTATGGGAATCGTGAAACTCGATCTGGAGGGTAAATTATCAGTGGATGATGATATTCGGAAATATGTTCCGGAATTACCGGATTTTGGAGAAACAATTACTATACGACATCTTCTGCATCATACCAGCGGACTGAGAAGCCTTCATGCATTGCTCGGACTGGCAGGATGGAGAAGTGATGACCGAAGGACAAACGAAGACCTGTACAGGCTCATGCAAAACCAACGGTCCTTAAACTTCACACCTGGAGATGAATACCTCTATTGCAACACGGGATATATGTATATGGCTAAAATTATCGAAACAGTTACAAAACAAGAGTTCTCCGAATGGATGAAATCCTCCATATTTGAGCCCATGGGTATGACCTCAACCTATGTTGAAAATAAATATAACAGAGTCGTTGCACAAAACGCCACATCTTACTATGGTTCACAGGAGAATGGTTTTGAAAGGGCTGTGGAGTATTGGGATTATGTAGGTTCAGGCAATATCCATTCAACTGTCAATGATCTGCTGAAATGGATGTCTGATTTTTCACATCCCAAAACAGGATGGGAAAAGCATTTTAAAAAATTGCAAACCCTCGACAGCCTGAATAACGGGAATAAGAATGACTATGCTTTTGGAATTCGTATTGGGGATTATGAAGGTATTACTAGTATCGGGCATGGTGGTTCAATCGGTGGTTTCCGGTCAAATGTTATCACCTATCCCGATAAGGAATTGAGCATTGTGATAGTAACAAATTTCTCTGCTGGTTCACCGGACCAAAAAACAAATGCTATTTCAGAAATAATATTTGGGGAAACAGAAAATGAAGAATCAACCAGGTCAACAAGTGAAATAAAAACGATCAGGATTCCAAAAAAAGTCCTGGCAAACTATGAAGGATCTTACTGGAGTGATGCAGAAATTGTTGTTCGCAAAATCTATTTACGGAATGACACACTGCGCTATTTTCGATCCGAAAAAAATGAAAGTCCTATTGTACCTGTTGGGAAAGACGAATTCCAAATGCTGAATGTACCGGATAAGATCATTATCAAATTTGAAATAATAGAAAGCCAGAAATCCATGATTACCACAGTGAATGAACAAGAACCATCAACATACAGGGAATTTGAACCCATTGATCCGGCTCATGCAAACCTTTCAGACTATACCGGAGATTACTTTAGCCCTGAACTGGAAACCCTCTATAGTATCACACTTCAAAACGACACCTTATACACTCATCAGTCAAGACATGGCGATTCCCCCATGACGATGATCATGAAAGATCTGTTTCGGGGTGAGTGGCCCTTCAATGTTGTGCGGTTCCGGCGAGATAAAAATGGGAACATCACAGGAATCTCAGTCACAAATGGTAGAGTAAGGAATCTCTGGTTTGAAAAGCTATTGTCAGGAGTTATTTAGTTGCAAACTCAAGAATATCTCCTATGGTTTTGAATTCCTTAATGAGGGAAAGGATGTTTCTAACCTTTTCTTTAATGTATTTATCAACACCTCCTGCTGCTTTTCTGCCATCCCCCATAGCAAGGATAACAGTAGCGCCTCCACGGACAATATCACCCCCGGCAAAGATATCGGGTATGGAAGACTGCATGGTATCCTGGTTCACCTTTATCGTGCCCCAGGCAGAGACCTCCAGTTCAGGCATGTTTCTCGGAATGAGCGGATTGGGAGATACTCCCACACTAACCACAACCGTATCTGCCTCAATCTCATACTCTGAACCTGGAATGGGGATGGGTCTTCTCCGCCCGGAATCGTCCGGTTCTCCCAACTCCATTTTTTGAACCTTCAAGCCTTTAACCCGTCCGTTTTCATCTCCAAAATATTCCAGGGGATTTGTCAGGTTCAGAAATTCAATGCCTTCTTCCTGAGCATGTTTGATCTCTTCATTTCGTGCCGGCATCTCTTCGATGGAACGCCGGTAAAGGATCCTGGCATTTTTTGCCCCCAGGCGCTTTGCTGTACGCACTGAATCCATTGCCGTGTTACCACCGCCAATCACGGCTACATTTTTTCCACTGATAACCGGTGTGTCGTATTCATCGTTTGCAGCTTTCATGAGGTTAATCCGGGTGAGGTATTCATTGGCCGAGTAAATCCCGATGTAATTTTCCCCGGGAATATTCATAAAATTGGGTAGTCCGGCACCACTTGCAACAAAAAATGCCGCAAAGCCCTGTTTTCTCAAATCATCGATGGTGGCAGTTTTACCGACGATAAAATTGGTTAAAAAATGTACACCCATCTTTTTCAGGATCTCAATCTCAACATCAACAATTTCATTGGGAAGCCTGAATTCAGGAATGCCATATTTCAATACCCCTCCTATTTCATGCAGTGCTTCAAAAACGGTAACATCATATCCCATTTTTGCCATATCACCGGCAAAGGCGAGGGATGCTGGTCCTGAACCAATGGTAGCAACCTTAATCCCGTTATGACTGGAAATCTCCGGAACAGATACATGACCACTGTTCCGCTCGTAATCGGCCACGAAACGTTCCAGGTTCCCAATAGCTACCGGAGGTTTCTTCAGTTTCTCATTATAGAAACAGGTTTTTTCACACTGTGCTTCCTGCGGGCAGACCCGACCACACACAGCCGGAAGTGCATTGGTCTCTTTCAGCACTTTTGCAGATTCCAGGAAGTCACCTGCTTCAATTAGTTTCACAAATTTCGGAATATTAATACCTACAGGACAACCGTAGATACAGGTTGGGCTGGGACAATCAATACACCGCCGGGCTTCATGGATCGCTTGTTCTTCAGTAAGTCCTTTATTTACCTCGCAGTAGCTCTTATTCCTGATATCAGGATCTGCTTCAGGCATAGCCAATCGCTCCAGGCTGGTCCGCTCCTTATTTTTGATTTTGCTGCGAAGCTCAACCCTCCACTCCTGTTCTCTCTCCTTCTTCAGATATTCAAGTAAGCTCTCCATAATCTATGCTTTTCTATATTTGCTAATAAACTGCTCATACGATTTCTCTTCCTTATCTTTATAAGCATTCAGACGCATCAGCATTTCATCATAATCAATTTCATGTGCATCAAATTCCGGTCCGTCCACACAAACAAACTTCGTCTTACCCCCAACACTCACCCTGCATGCTCCGCACATCCCGGTACCATCCACCATAATGGTATTTAAACTGGCCAGTGTTTTGATATTGTATTTTTTCGTTAGCAAAGCAGCATATTTCATCATGATTGCAGGGCCGATGGTTATTGCCAGGTCAACTTTTTCACGTTTAATTACTTCCTCCATCCCATGTGTAACAAGCCCCTTTTTACCGTAGGATCCGTCATCCGTCATGATCACGACCTCATCGGAATGTTTCTTTATCTGTTCTTCCAGGATGATCAGCTTTCTGGTTCTTGCAGCAAGTACAGTAATGACCCTGTTCCCTGCCTTTTTGAAGGCTTCCACAATGGGTAACATGGGAGCCACTCCAACACCCCCACCGGCTGCCAGTACGGTGCCCACTTTTTCAACGTGAGTGGGTTGGCCCAGGGGACCCACTACATCGGTAATGTAATCCCCTTCTTCAAGGTTCGTCAGCTTGATTGAAGAAACGCCCACTTTCTGTATAATCAGTGTAATGGTACCTTTTTCCACATCGGCTTCAGCAATGGTAAGCGGAAACCGTTCACCCTTCACTCCCACCCGAATAATAACAAAATGTCCTGCTTTTCTGCTTCGGGCTATTTCAGGAGCTTCAATGACCAGCTTTACCACTGCTTCCGAGAAATATTCTTTCTCAACGATTTTATTCATCTTACAGCTTTGAAATTGATATTCACTCGAACAAATCCTCCAAAATAGTGTCGATCCGGGTAGGATATTCTGGTACAGACCGCGAAAAATAAAAAGTAAAAGTAATATATATGAAAAATGGACTCCAAATTCACGGTATGTTTTACAACTTATTTTACCGTGGACAATACATATTATTTATTGATAATCAACGATTTAATCCAGATTGCTTTCACTAAATATACTGATTTTTACTGAATAGTAATTTTTAAATAAAAAATTAACTTTGTACCGTTTCATTCAAAATAACATCTCGATTATGGAAGAATTTAAAACGCTACAGGATATTCTGAATTTTGCCATCGGTGAAGAGGAAAAAGCTGCCGCACTCTATGCTGACCTTGCCAAACGGAGCAAGAACAGGGAGATGGCTCAAGTGTTCACCCAATTCTCAAAGGAGGAACTCGGGCACAAAAAGAAACTTCAATCCATTAAAGGAAGCAATAGAGTTATTATTCCGGAAAAGAAAGTGCAGGATCTTAAAATCGGAGATTACCTTGTCGATATTGACAAATCCAGGGATGATCTGAATTACCAGGATGCGCTGATCGTTGCCATGAAGGAAGAAAAAGCTGCATTCAAGCTCTATACAAACCTTGCCGGTAAAACAGACGATCCGGAAGCCCGAGGGATATTCCTTATGCTAGCCCAGGAAGAGGCAAAACACAAACTCCGTTTCGAAATCGAGTACGACGAGAATGTGCTGAAAGAAAATTAAACGAAATCCTTAGGAAAAATTAAAAGAAATTGGGTTTTATACGGTTTAAAGATGTTTCATTTAACCTGACCATTCCTGTAACCCAATTCCCTTTCAGAAATGGGTTTTTTCTTTTAATACTTTTTACTTTTTACTTTCTTTTTCTATTCATTCGTACCGCAGTGAATCTATCGGATTTTTTAAGGCTGTTTTAACCGTGACTCCTGTTGAGGTTGAAAGTGCAACGATTAGGATTATTATAGCAGTAAGAAAGAAAATCCAGAATCCGATTGACACCCTGAAAGCAAAGTTTTGTAACCACCTGTGCATAACAATGTATGCCAGCGGCGTGGTGATCACAATTGAGATTAAAATCCACAGGAGAATATCACTGTTAATAAGTTTTAAGAGATTAACAGCCCGGGCACCATTTACCTTGCGAATTCCAAATTCCTTTGTCCTTCTTTCAGCCATAAAAGTAGTCAGAC
Source organism: uncultured Rikenellaceae bacterium (assembly GCA_964481765.1). Lineage (GTDB taxonomy): Bacteria > Bacteroidota > Bacteroidia > Bacteroidales > VadinHA17. Next base: position 20,564 of record CAYZVJ010000006.1, read on the forward strand.
TGAAAATGCCGAGGCAGGTTATGAATAATGAGACGAAGGCAAATATCATGATGATGGTACCCAGCCTCCGGTCCGACGCATATAATTTCCCTACACCGGAATCAAGGAAATTATATTCAAACGGGTACTGGGAAGAAAACTCTTTTGTAACTGTTTCGATCTCTTCAATCGTCTCCTGAATATTCTCACCGCTCAGTTTTATGAAAATATGATTAAGATTCCTGTACGTTGCCGGATTGATGGTAAAAACATGGGGCAGGATCTCACGGTGAAGAGATACATGATGAAAATCTTTACAAACACCAATGATCTCTCCTTCCATCCCCCAGAATTCAATTCTCATACCGATTGGATCATCCACACCCAACAGTTGTATGGCTTTCTCATTAATTACATAGTTTGAAATATCCGTGGTAAAATCATTAGTGAAGCTGCGGCCTTTAACGATTTCCATCTCAAACGTCTCAATATAATCAGGCAGGGTGACTGAATATCGTATAATAGGGACCTCATCGGGATCCTTTCCTTCCCAACCCAAACCGGTCTTATAATCCTCATTAAACGGTACAGCCTGTCCGGCAGTGATTTTTAGAATATCTGTATTGCGGGATAATCTTTCTTTATACGATTCAAATCGTTGTCCCAGGGAATTATTCATTGGGATCTCAATGATGTTTTCAATGTTTAACCCCAGAGGCTGGTTCATTATATAGGAAAGTTGATTCATGATCAGGAGAGTGGACGTAAGTAATAAGAATGAAATGGAGAATTGGGTAATTACAGCAATCGTCATAAAAAGCGACTTCTTTGAACCCAAATTATGGGATGATTGCAAAGTGGCAATCGGACTTTTACGTGTGAAAGATAAAGCCGGGTATAAACCAGCTAAAATACCAACGACAATTGCCACCAACATGAAGATGAGGATGATTTGTGGGCGACTAAAATAACCAATACTCAAATCCTTCTCTGCAAACCGGCCAAAAGCAGGCAGGGTAAATTCTATCAATATTAATGAAAAAAACATGGCAATAAGGGCTGCCACAACAGATTGAGTTAATAATTGTATAATAAGCTGCCCTTTTTGTCCACCTGTAATTTTTCTGATCCCTATCTCTTTTATCCTATTTGTAGATCGACCTATCGTCAGGATAATATAATTGATACACCCTACCAATAAAATGAAAATGGCAACTACAGACAAAATATAGATGTATTTCATTCTCCCGAAACTCAGGTACGATTTTGATAATGGCAGAATACCCAATACTAATTCACCCGGTAACGGTGCTTTGTAAAGATCCATCATAGCCCCGGATATCTTCACCTTAAATGGGTTAACCTGAGTAGTACTATGTAACAGAATATACGAGGGATCACGCCAATTGTAATCATCGGCCATATTGCTTCGAAGAGGCATGATAAAATCCGGCATCAATACTGACTTGTCCGGTATCTTTACAACTCCCGTTACCATAAGAGATAACTGGTTGTTGAATAAAAGGAACTTCCCGGTTGGATCGTTATCTCCAAAATATTTCTCAGCTGCATCCGTGCTCAAAATAACACCATCCCTCCTCAATAGAGCCGATGCACCATTACCATACTTAAAAGAAAACGGGAAGATGGAGAAAAAACCGGTATCTACCATAATCACGTTTTTTTCATAAAACTTCAACGGTTCACTGTCTCCCTCCTGATAAGCAAAGACACAGTTAGAAATGTTACCTATCCTTCTGATCCGGGTATAATTTTTTATCTCAGGATAAATTTCTGCCATTGCATAAGGAAGAAAATAAGGAACATTGGGATCCAATATCCCGCTCTCATGAGTAATGGTCAATTGATATACATCTCTCCAGTTTGCCTTGCCTCTGCCAACACTATACTCATCCTCAACCCAGAGACAGATCAGGATAAAACAGGTAAATCCTATGGCTAAGCTGACGATATTAATAATAGAATAGAGCTTGTTGTTGATTAAGTTCCGAATGGTGGTTCTCAGGTAATTGCTTAACATGATGATTAAGTTAGGTTATGAAGTCCTATATTCCAAAAGACTTCGAATTAAATACCAAACAATGCAGAATCTGACCATAACTGTGCCACAATGCATAAAATAATGGTTCTTATATTGTTGACTGATTAATCAATGAGAATTCTTATTTGGGATTGTCAAATATTTTGACAATATTTGTCCAAATTTTTAACAAATTATCCACTTCTTTTTTACGAAACCGAACCTAAAAAGGTATGATAAAAGCGAACCTGTTGATCGTAGATGACCACAAGAATGTAATCAAAGCCCTGGTTCACCTGATTGAACAGGAATTTTCCGACATCCATACAGCCACCAACCCAAACCTGATTCCCGGTCTCATTCACGAACACAAGATTGATCTGGTTTTACTGGACATGAATTTTGCAGCTGGAATAAGCAGTGGCAATGAAGGGATATATTGGCTGGAGCAGATCCTGCAAATCGATCCGGATATTGGTGTTGTTTTGATCACCGCCTATGGTGATGTGGAACTGGCTGTCAAGGCAGTAAAGAAGGGTGCCATTGATTTTGTTCTCAAGCCATGGGATAATGAAAAGCTGATCACCACCCTGAAATCAGCTTACAGGCTCAGGCAATCAAAGCTTGAGATCCGGGAGCTCCGCAACAAGCAGGTACATTTAACCCGGAATATTGAGCGAAGTTATGATCCATTGATCGGTTCATCGTCGGTGATGACCGATGTGTTTGCCATCATAGAAAAAGTTGCCGGGACAAAAACAAATGTTCTGATCACGGGGGAAAATGGCACAGGAAAAGAACTGGTCGCCCATGAAATACACCGTCAATCGGATCGAACGGATGAAATATTTGTATCAGTTGATATGGGATCGTTGAGTGAATCACTTTTTGAAAGTGAAGTTTTCGGTCACGTTAAGGGGGCTTTTACCGATGCCCGGGAGGATCGGCCGGGAAGGTTTGAGATTGCTTCCGGAGGAACCCTGTTTTTAGACGAGATTGGAAATCTTTCCTTGCCCTTACAAGTGAAACTGTTAGCAGTATTACAAAACCAACAGGTATTCCGTCTTGGTTCCAACACACCCATTTCCATTGACATTCGACTGATATGTGCTACGAACAGAGACCTCCGGGAACTGATCCATCAGAATCTGTTTCGTGAAGATCTTTATTACCGGATCAATACCATAGAGATCGATATCCCTCCTTTACGCGAACGGGGTGAGGACATCCTTAGGTTAACTGATTTCTTCCTCCGGAAATATTGCCGGAAATACCAGAAACCCCCGGTAAAAATTCCTGAAAGATCCATGAATAAACTAATGTACCATAACTGGCCTGGGAATGTGAGAGAACTGCAGCATACCATTGAAAAAGCAGTGATCCTGAGTGATTCAGATGTATTAAACCCGGATGATCTGATCTTTTCCGGGAGGAAACCGGACCGGACAATTACACGAACACCGTTAACCATAGAAGAGATTGAAAAGCAAACAATACAAAACGTACTGGAGTATCATCGCGGAAGCATCTCGAAAACTGCAGAGGAGTTAGGTCTGACCCGGCAAACCGTCTATAACAAACTGGTGAAATATGGTCTTGATAAGCCGTCCACACCGAAAACCCGAAAAAAATGATCCTGAAAAACTTTTACATTAACACTGTCTTTCGACTTGTACTGATTTTTATTACCGGGTTTTTGATGATCCTGTTCATTCAGCGATTACCGGGTGAATACCTGTTTACACTCCTCGGAATAGGTCTGATTCTTGTCCTGCAAATCGTCCACCTTTTCCGGTTTATAAACCAGGTCAACCGAAATATAACCCGTTTTTTCTCAGCCTTGAAAAACGAGGACTCCATGATGACTTTCCAGGAAGGAGCGGAGAGCAAACAGCTCCGTGATCTGTATCACTCCATGAATGATCTGAACGAACGACTTCTCTCTGCCAGGGCAGAAGGTCAGAAACAATCGCTGCTCCTGACTAACCTGGTCAACAACATTGGTATTGGTATCATCCTATATTACGACACCGGAGAGGTTAAAATGATAAATCATGCTGCAAAGGAACTGTTAAACCTGTCGTCTCTGAACCATATCAGCAAACTGAAGGGTATTGATGCAGATCTGTTTGATCGCATGTTCAACCTCCAGCCGGGAAGGCCTGAAGTGGTCAGGGTAATTCACCCGAACCGGGGAGAAAACCTGCAGGGAACAGTCAAACAGCTTCTGCTGGAAAAGGATATAATTAAAACCGAAGGAGAAACCCTGAACACCGTTTCCATTCAAAATATTGTCAGGGAGATGGAGAGGAAGGAGCTCGACTCCTGGCAGAAGCTGATCCGGGTACTGACCCATGAAATAATGAATTCAGTTAGCCCGATCCTTTCCCTTACCCGATCCATTACAGGATATTTCATAAAAGAGAAGGAAGACCAACCCATCAATCCAATGGATATAAACCCGGGTGCGATTGGAAAAACGGTATCGGGTCTGCAGACCATACGGGAGACAGGGGAAGGGCTCATCGATTTTGTCAGCAAATACAGAACCCTTTCCCGACTGCCTGAACCCCAGTTGACTCAATTCAAAATTGAAACGCTTTTTACCCGGGTAAAAGAACTGATGCAGGAAGAGCTGGAGAAAAAGCACATACTGCTCACGACAAACATACCAGAGGCAGATCCGGAACTGGTTGCCGATATTAACCTGGTCGAAAAAGTGTTGATCAACCTGGTGAAAAATGCTGCCGAAGCACTCGATCAACAGGAGTATGGGAAAATTGTATTAAAAGCAATGAAAAACCAGGACAGCATCTTTATCCAGGTCGAGGATAACGGACCGGGTATACCAGCCGATATCGTGGATGATATCTTCATTCCTTTTTTCACTACAAAAACCAGCGGATCTGGAATTGGATTGAGTTTATCCAGGCAGATCATGCTGCAACACGAAGGGACACTTTCCGTTTATTCTGTCCGGGGTGAAAAAACAGTGTTTACACTAAAATTCTGAAGGGATCCTGCTTTCAATTTCTGTAACGAAAGTATAGACTAAGTCTTTAAGCCATCTCGAGGGATTCTATACAATTTGGATGGCTTAGTCGGTTTTCTTTTTGAACACCATGATATAAGGCTGCTCAAATCCCTCATAATTCCTTGATATTCGCTTGAGATCGAAGCCACAATCGATTATATCAGAGATCTCTTTATCAAGAGGGGATGCATTCCATCCATTGAAGAAGAACAACCGGTCCACTGCTTATACAGTATATCCCGGTATTAAAAAGTTTTATACTTTTGGACGGCAAATGCCTGGTGAATAACAGACTGAACGAAATGGACAAAAAAACCTATCTTGGGAGCAGTGACATCGCAGCCATTGAAAAGCTGTATGAACAATACCGGTCTGATCCCTCCTCGGTGGATGAGAGCTGGAGTAAATTTTTCGAAGGATTTGACTTTGCACGTGCTCATTACGATACAGACTCCTCCGGGTTGATGGACAAAGAGTTCCGGGTGATCAACCTGATCGAGGGATACCGCAGGAGGGGACATCTTTTTACAGAAACCAACCCTGTCCGGACAAGAAGAACCTATACTCCGACGCTTGACCTGGAAAATTTTGACCTTTCAGATAATGACCTGGAAACTACGTTCCAGGCAGGGAAACAGATTGGAGCAGGTGCTGTAACACTGAAAGAGATCATCTCACGCCTGAAACAAACCTACTGCAAGTCCATCGGGGTTGAATATGGATTCATCCGGAATCCGCTGGTGATCGAATGGATACAGAATAAACTGGAGCCGGGACTCAACACGCCTGCTTTTACCGAAGAGGAGAAAAAGCACATCTATTTTCTTCTGAAACAGGCTGTAGGATTCGAATATTTTATCCATAAGAAATTCATCGGTCAAAAACAGTTCTCCCTGGAGGGAGCAGAATCCCTGATACCGGCTCTCGATGCAGTGATTGAACGTGGAGCCGAACTGGGTATCCGCGAGTTTATCATTGGAATGTCGCACCGTGGACGGCTGAATGTCCTGGCTAATGTTCTTCAAAAACCCTATGAGGACATCTTCAATGAATTTAACGGGACCTTTTACGATGAAACAATCTCGCTGGGTGATGTTAAATACCACCTCGGTTACGGCAACGATATCCTAACCGGTAATGGAGCAAAGGTCCGTTTGAACATGGCTCCCAATCCGTCTCATCTTGAAGCTGTTGATCCGGTTGTTGAAGGAATTGCACGGGCAAAAATAGATCACAAATACAGGGGCGATTATAACAAGCTTGCACCCATATTGATTCATGGGGACGCGGCCATTGCATCCCAGGGCGTGGTCTACGAAGTTATCCAGATGTCCCAGCTTACAGGATATAAAACCGGAGGTACCATCCACCTGGTCATCAACAACCAGGTCGGATTTACCACCAACTACCTGGATGCCCGGTCAAGTACCTACTGCACTGATATCGGTAAGGTCACCAAAGCACCCATCTTTCATGTGAATGGAGACGACGTGGAAGCTCTTATGCATGTAATCCGGTTAGCCATGGAATTCAGGCAGGAATTCCACATGGACATATTCATTGACATATTGTGCTACCGGAAATACGGTCATAATGAAGGGGATGAACCACGTTTTACCCAGCCGCTGCTTTACAAAATAATTGAAAAACACCCAAATCCCAGGGATATATACAGCAAAAAGCTGGTTGAACAAAACCTCTTTTCAGAGGAGGATATCCGGCAGGCTGAAAAAGATTACGAAGAGATCCTGGAGGAGAAACTGAAGATCTCCCAGCAGACAAATGAGGTTCATATCAAACAATTCCTCGATGAAGATTGGGGATCTTTCCGGCACCCGGAAAAGAAAGATATTGTCAAATACCCAAAGACAGGGGTGGCCAGTGAAAAACTGTTAGAAATAGGAAAAAAGATCACCCACCTGCCGGAAGATAAGAAATTCTTCAGAAAACTGATCAAATTGATTGATGAGCGGCTGAAAATGATCGGAAACGAAAAAATTGACTGGGCTTTGGGGGAACTGCTTGCCTATGGAACACTCCTTGAAGAGGGGCATCCGGTCAGGATCAGCGGACAGGATTCGGAACGCGGGACATTCTCGCACCGGCATGCTGCTTATGTAGTTGAGGAAACGGGTGAGAAGTATTACCCCCTGAAACATCTTTCCGATGCACAGGGACCGTTTGAGATTTACAACTCTCCCCTGTCCGAATACGGTGTGTTGGGATTTGAATACGGCTACGCAATGGCTCTGCCCAAAGGGTTGACCATCTGGGAAGCTCAGTTCGGTGATTTTCATAATGCCGCACAGGTCATTATCGACCAGTTTATCTGTTCTGGAGAAGAGAAATGGGGCGTTATGAATGGCATTGTCCTGATGCTTCCGCACGGTTTTGAGGGCCAGGGACCGGAACATAGCAGTGCCCGTATGGAGCGATTCCTGGCAATGGCTGCAAGAAATAACATGCAGATCGTAAACCCGACAACTCCTGCCAATCTGTTCCACCTGCTGAGAAGGCAGATGACCCGGAAATTCATGATCCCCCTGATCATTTTCACGCCCAAAAGTTTGCTGCGTCATCCCAAATGCATCTCCTCCCTGGAGGACCTTGAAAAAGGAAGTTTTGCTGAAGTAATCGATGATCCGGATGTCGATGCAGGAAAAGTACTCCGGGTAGTGCTCTGTTCAGGAAAAGTGTATTATGATCTTCTTAACATCAAACAAAAATTGAACGCACGGGATATTGCCCTGATCAGGCTGGAACAGTTGCACCCGTTCCCTGAAGATAAATTAAACAAAATAGTGAAGAGATATCCGAAAGCCCTGTTGCACTTGTGGGTTCAGGAAGAGCCTGAAAACATGGGTGCCTGGAGGTATGTCCGGGATTACATCAAGGATATTGAACCGATCCCTGTTGCACGACTGGCAAGCGGGAGCCCCGCTACCGGATTGAATGGGCTTCATGTAATCGGGCAGGAAGAAATCATTAACAAAGTATTCCGTAAATGCACCTGCGAACTGAAAAATAAATATTGCGGACTGCAATGCGTTGTTGGAAGCTCCAGGAAAGAGGTATTGAAAGTGCACGAATACCTGGAATCCAAACCGAAATTTATAATTTAAAACAGTTAATCTTTTAAACCAAAGAAACATACCCTATGATTATCGAAATTAAAATTCCCAGCCCCGGAGAATCGATCTCGGAGGTGGAAATTGCAAGCTGGCTGGTGGAGGATGGTGACTTTGTCGAGAAAGACCAGGAGGTTGCTGAAGTTGAATCGGAAAAAGCCACTTTGCCATTGCTGGCTACGGACAGCGGCAGGATAAAAATCATTGTACGGGCAGAAGAAACCCTGGCAGTGGGCACAGTTGCCTGTACGATCGACACCAGTGTAAAACCGACCGGTAAGGCAAAAAAGAAGGATTCGGGAAAAACAACGGCAAAACCTGAAGAAAACCCAATAAAGAAACCGGCGGTAGAAGAGGTAAAAACGTCAGAAAAAAGTGATGTGAAAGTCACACCCGTGGCTGAGCAGATGATGAAGGATCATGGACTGAGCGTGGATGATATCATCCAGGGTCTGAAACGGATCACAAAGCAGGAGGTTCAGGCAGTTATCGATCAGCGAGACGCGAGTGCATTGTCTGCCCCGGTAAAAGAGATAACCCGTAAATCGGAATCGGTCAAAATGTCTTCCCTGCGGCGCAAGCTGAGCGAGAGACTGGTTGCAGTTAAAAATGAAACCGCCATGCTCACCACCTTCAACGAGGTGGATATGAGTGAGGTCATCAGGCTACGAAAGAAATACCAGCAGCAATTCATGGAAAAACATGGAGTAAAACTGGGATTCATGTCATTTTTTACACGGGCTGTCACCCTTGCTTTAAAGGCTTTCCCCACTGTAAACTCCATGATTGAAGGAGATAATATTGTCTATTTCGACTATTGTGACATTGGTATAGCCGTGCAGGCGGATAAGGGGTTGCTGGTGCCGGTCATCCGGAATGCGGAAGCGTTGAGCATGGCTGAAATTGAAAAGAAGATCATTGAGCTTGCAGATAAAGCCAGGAAAAACCGGATCTCGATGGATGACATGGCAGGCGGCACTTTCACCATTTCCAACGGGGGACTGTTCGGATCTATGCTCTCCACCCCCCTTCTGAACCCACCACAGGCAGCGATCCTCGGTATGCATAATATCATCGAAAGGCCGGTTGCTGTCGATGGAAAGGTAGAGATCCGGCCGGTCATGTACCTGGCACTCTCGTATGATCACCGGCTCATCGATGGAAGAGACTCCGTGGGATTCCTTGTAATGGTTAAAGAGTTGCTGGAATCCCCGGAAAAAATGATTTTCGGTGGAGCAGATCCTGAAAAACTACTCCTGGATCTTTAAGGAAATTGCAATTCTACAATAATAAATGCCCTACGGGCAAATTTATCTGTTCTTTTTACCGAGTAGCGGTTATATTATTGTAGACTGTTTAACTAAAAACAAATAACGATTAACATTTAACCGCTTAACAAGATCCCGCTTTTCAGCGGGATGCCCGCCTTTCGGACGGACAGGAATTCGAATAAGTAGTTACAGTTCACACGGCTGTTCCTGAAACCATAGTCTCATTTACTTTTATCTTTTATCTTGATCTATTCGTACCTCAGACTTTCCGCCGTATTGGTACTGGTTGTCCGAAGAATATTATAGAAAGTACTGATCAGGGTAAGGAGCAGGAACAGGATCCCGGCCAACACAAACACCCACCAGCTCAATCCTGTTTTGTATGCAAAATTCTGCAGCCACCGGTTCATAAAATGGTAGGCTACCGGGCAGGCAATGATAAATGCGAGAAGGATCCATTTGAGATAATCCTTCAGTATCAAGCCGATCAGATCACTGACCAGTGCTCCATTGGCTTTTCGGATACCCATCTCTTTTGTTCGTTGCTGGAGCATAAATGAGACGAGACCGAATAAACCAAGACAGGATATTAATATCGCCACCAGGGTAAAATAAATGATGACCCTTTCTGTTTTTTTATCCTCTTTATACAGATCATCAATTCTGTCGGATAGCAGGAACATCTCGGGAGGAAAATTAGGTGACATGTCGTTCCAGATACCTGTGATCTTTTTTGATGTATTTGTCAGACCGGTTTTCTCCACCGAATGAAGTTTCAGGAACAGGTGGTCTGTGTTATCCGGATCGAGACAAAAAACCATGGGACTGATTTGTTTATGCAAAGACCGTACATGATAATCTTTCAAAACACCCACCAGATTCCCTCCATCCTCTTCATCATGAGGTGGGAATGAGGTATTGAATGGATTCTCCAATTCAAATTTCTTAACCCCACTCTCATTCATGATGATATTCATCTTCTCGCTAGCTACATTTTTCAAAAAATGGCGGCCGTTTACTATTTCAAATTCCAGCAAATCCAGGAATTTATCATCAACCATCGCAAGATGAAACAGTGCTTCTCTCTTTTCTCCCTCATAGTTTATATCCGTTCCAACCATCATTCTCGCATCGCAGGGAATATAGCTCGACCATGCATATTCTGCGACATTCGGATCACTTCTTATCTCCTCGACGAACAGGTCTCTTTTTTCAACAAGTTCTTCAGATAAAGGGATCACCATGATGTTGTCGGGATTAAATCCCAGATCTTTTGTCCGGATAAAATGGAACTGTTTAAGCATGATCATCGAACAAACAATTAGGATGGTGGAGACGACAAACTGAAATAACATCAATAGTTTTCTGAAAAGACCTTTTCCGGAAGTCTTAACGGTCTGGCCTCTCAGGATCTCGGGTGACGGGCTCCCTGTCAGATAGAACCCAGGAAACAGACCTACAATAAGACCCAGGCACAGCGATCCGACCAGAAAAAGTAACCAGAATGTGATACTTTTTGTATTTAGGTACAGGAAATCAGCATTTACAAGTTCATTGTATTCCGGGATAAACAGGTTGGCAATGATGATGGCAAAATTCATGGAGATCAGACTCAGGATAATCGGCTCTATCAGAATCTGTAAAATGAGTTGCTTGCGAGAGCCACCGACTATTTTCCTAATCATCATTTCTCTTAATCTTGTCAGGAAGGTGGATATGGAAAGATTAACATAATTGATCACGGCAATGAAGAAAATTAAGATGCCTATCGTGATCAGGATCAGTAATTTCTTGATATTACCCTGTCTATACTTTCCAACTTCCTCTTCAAAGAAATGAAGGTCTTTAAAACATAACACATCAAATTCATCCCATTGGTGCTCTTCTGCAAGCGGTTTCATCTTTGATATTAACCGGTTAATATCAGCATGTTCATTAACCTTAATCATCGTATTTGTTACATACATCCACCAACTTTCGAATCGTTCAGGGTCCATCAGCTGGTAAAGTGTATTAAACGAGATTAACCCGTTGAAGAATATTGAGGAGTTGGTAGGTATATCCTCCAAAACACCCGTTACAGTCAGGTCAAGTTTATTGTTGAACCGTATGGTATTACCCATTGGATTTGTATCTCCAAATAATTTAAAAGCCATTTTCTTAGTAAGGACTATAGAATTGGGTGAAATCAGGACTTTCTCCGGATTACCATAGATCAGGTTGAAGTTGAAAAAGTCGAAAAATGTTGAATCTGCATAATAAAGATCCTCAACAGTAACAGGATCATTCCCGACATTCAAAACTGCATCCCTCGCATTAAAATAGTCGAATCGTAATGTACTTTCTACCTCAGGAAACATATCTTTCATTGTGGGAGCGAGAACATACGGTGTAAACCAACCCAGCGTTTTAACAAAATAGACCTGGTTTATATTCTGGTGAAACTTGTCTGTACTGAGTTCTTTGTATACAAACCGGCCGATCAGGATAACCACAGCCAACCCAAGTGAGAATCCTGTTAAATTTATAAACGTATGAAGTTTATTCCTGTAAATATTACGCAAGGCAACCAGCAGATAGTTCTTAAACATGTTGATTTCAATTCGGTTATTTTTTTGCAAGATATTGTACCTGAACGAATATTCCCAAACTCCATACCATTAAATACATAATACTGGTTATGAGTCGATTACCTAATCGCTTATCATGAACAACAGCTCAATATGTTCCATAATCATCCACTAAATGGTTCATTTTCATACAAAGTAAAAAAAACCGACAATGATCTGTTTTCCAGGGGTGAAATCAAAAATCAATGTCTATATTTGAATACATCTAATACAACTCATATGCATACTCATAGATCCAGAATTTTCATTTTACTGGCCATTATTTCCGGATTAACATTGCATGCACAGGATAAGGTTTTGGTTGAGACCATTTCAAAGGAGATTAGTTCGAAAATAGACCATTATCAATCTTTATACAAGCATCTGCATCAACATCCGGAGCTCTCTTTTCAGGAGTTTGCCACTTCAGACCGGATGGCTGAAGAGTTAGGGAAGCTTAACTTTCAAATAACCCGGAATTTTGGAGGGACCGGGATCGTTGGTATTTTTGAAAATGGTGATGGCCCCGTGATTATGGTACGCACGGATATGGATGCACTTCCAATCGAAGAAAAAACGGGTTTGCCCTATGCCAGCGTTGTAACGATGAAAAATGAAGACGGGGAGGAAGTTCCGGTAATGCACGCCTGCGGACATGATGTTCACATGACGGTTTGGGTGGGAACTGCAAACACACTGGTTGCGCTTAAGGATCACTGGAAAGGCACACTGATCATGATAGCCCAGCAGGCTGAAGAGAAGAGTGGCGGGGCGAATGCCATGATCGAGGAAGGGTTGTTCAGGAAATTCCCGGTACCGGATTATGCCCTGGCATTTCATGTCAATCCTGGACTCCCGTCCACTATGGTGGGATATTGTCCCGAAGCGGCATTTGCCGGTGTAAGTTCAGTGGACATCGCGGTTTTTGGTGAAGGGGGACACGGTGCATACCCTCACGAAACAATCGATCCGGTGGTGTTGGCTTCACGAACAGTGGTGGATCTTCAAACCATTGTCAGCAGGGAGATCTCCCCTCTTAAACCGGCTGTGGTAACGGTTGGGTCCATTCACGGTGGTACCCAGCACAACATTATCCCGGACCGGGTTGACCTTCAGCTAACCATCAGGTTTTATACTGACGATGTCTATCATCAAATCATTGAAGCAATACACAGGATAACCCGGGGAGTGGCAATATCCGCCGGTTTACCCGAAAACAAATTCCCTGAAATAACGATTGCCGATTCGTATACACCCCCGGTTCAGAACAATCCTGAATTAACCCATCATGCCACCTCATCGTTCAGCAGAATACTGGGAGAAAAGAATGTGGTAAGGGTAGAGCCCACCATGGCTGGTGAAGATTTTGGTAAGTATGGACGCACAAATGAACAAATTCCAATCTTCATGTTCTGGGTTGGAGCGGTGAATCCGGAGATTTATGCCGAACACATTGAAAAGGACATTTCTTTGCCTCCACTGCATTCCCCTCACTTTGCTCCTGATTACGAAAATACAATCAGAACCGGCATCAAAGCAATGAGTTTTGCTACAATCAATCTGTTTCAGAAATAGACTAATCACATCACACAATCAATAATGAGAACCATGAAAAGATACATGTTACTGTCTATCATTCTGGCTCTGTTGTTCATCACAACACACGGTCAGGACCGGTTAACCGGTAAGCTTTTTGCAACGCGGTCTGAAGTTATTGCACAGCACGGGATGGCTTGCACAAGTCAGCCCCTGGCCACTCAGGTAGCCCTGGACATTCTCAAGCAAGGTGGAAATGCGATCGATGCAGCCATTGCAGCCAATGCTGTCATCGGTTTAATGGAACCAACAGGCAGCGGGATTGGAGGAGATCTCTTTGCCATTATCTGGGACAGCAAAACAGGACAGCTATATGGATTGAATGCCAGTGGCCGTTCACCAAAATCACTCACCCTTGATTATTTCAAGAAAAACGGCGTTGAACGGATCCCGTCATACGGGCCTCTGCCTGTCTCTGTCCCTGGCTGTGTAGACGGATGGTTTGAGATGCATAAAAAATTCGGTTCGCTTCCAATGGAAACCATTCTTTCACCAGCCATCCGGTATGCCAGGGAAGGATTCCCTGTGACTGAGCTAATTGCATATTACTGGAGGAGTGCCCGTTCCCTCTCCCGTTTTCCGAACGTGAGCGAAACCTATATGCCGGAAGGAGCACCTCCCGCCAAAGGAGAAATCTTCCGTAATCCATACCTGGCAAATACCCTGGAAAAAATTGCCACCGGCGGAAGGGATGTTTATTATACAGGAGAAATTGCACGGACTATTGATCAATTCATGAAAGAAAACGGCGGATTTCTTTCGTACGAAGACCTGGCTACCCATTCCTCGGAATGGGTTGACCCAATCTCCGTCAACTACCGCGGTTACGATGTATGGGAGTTACCACCAAACGGACAGGGAACTGCTGCTCTTCAGATCCTGAACATCCTGGAAGGCTTTGACATTGCATCCATGGGATTTGGCAGTACCGATTACATCCACCATTTTGTAGAATCAAAAAAGCTTGCTTTTGAAGACAGAGCAAAATATTATGCTGACCCGGCTTTCAACGAATTGCCCATCGAACAGTTAATATCCATGGAATATGCTGCCAAACGGCGGGAACTGATCAATCCCGACCGGGCTGCGCGCCGGTATGATGCCGGTGAGCTGGAGCAGGGCAATACTATCTACATGACTGTAGCCGATCAGGATGGTAACATGGTTTCACTGATACAGAGTAATTACCGTGGCCTTGGCTCGGGAATGGTCCCTGATAAACTGGGATTTATGCTGCAGGACCGGGGTGAACTCTTCACACTCGAGGAGGGGCATTTCAACTGTTATGAACCGGGGAAAAGACCTTTCCACACCATTATTCCTGCATTTATTACTAAAGATGGCAAACCCTGGATCAGCTTTGGAGTAATGGGTGGATCCATGCAACCCCAGGGCCATGCTCAGATCATTGTCAACCTGATCGATTTCGGGATGAACCTGCAGGAAGCCGGGGATGCTCCCAGGATCCGGCATGGCGGATCATCACAACCAACCGGTGAAAAGATGACCAACGGAGGAACGGTTTACCTTGAGTCCGGAATCGATCCTGAAGTCATTCGTGAATTGATGAAGAAAGGACACCATATTGAATGGACAGTGGGTGGTTTCGGTGGATATCAGGCAATCATGTGGGATCCGGTGAATAAGGTTTATTACGGAGCCTCCGAATCCCGGAAAGACGGACAGGCAGCGGGATATTAGTTCATCGCGGATGCAGATTAGATATAATGCCTTAAATGCCTCAAGTGCCTTTAATAAATAATAGTAACTCGAGGCATTTGCAAATTTGAAATTTGAGGCATTTAAACTATATATCCCCTACGGGGAATAGTTTGATTTCGGATATACAAAAAAATCTAAAACCCCAATCCTACCCGTTCATAGATTTCCATCACTCTCTTCTCCTCCTTTTCCCAGCAGAGCTCTTCAGCAGCTGATGTAAGGTTTTTCTTCCACTTTTTTCTCTTCTCTTCATCCTGAAGCATATCGTCTATTTTTCGGGCAATATGAACCGGATCGTGTGATTGAATCGTCTCTCCAATCCCATAATGGTGTACCAGGGGGCCCACTTCCTGCAGATCAGATGCCAGCACGGGTATCCCTGCCTGAACATAATCGAACAATTTATTAGGCAGGCTCAACCGGTAATTCAGGTTAGTATCTTTATCCAGACTCAATCCGAGGTGTCCCATCGAGGTATAACCCATCAACTCTTCATACGGCATCCTTGGGAAAAACCGGATCTTATCATTCAATTCCTGGTCTGCGACATTCTGTTTGAGCAGATCCACCACATCGCCACAACCGATAATCCACAAAACGGCATCCTGAAGATGATTCATAGCTTCAACGGCCTCTTCCGCACCCCTGTCTATATTGATCCCTGTTCCCTGAAGCACTATGATCTTTTTCCCCTGTGGCAGATCTGCAATTCCCCGAGGTGGATGAGCTTCCGGTCTCCAGCAGACCGGGAAATTTCTAACGACATCCACGTTTACCCCATATATCTTATGATATAGCTCTGCGATCGAAGGAGAGACGGTATAGACATAGTTCAAATGCGGGAAGATCCACTGCTCGATTCTTTTCCATATCCATAATACAATTTTCCGGTTTTGAATTTCAGGTATGCCCAGGAAATATTCATGAGAATCGTATACCAGTGTTTTACCTTTAATCCTGGAGATCAAATAATTCGGAAGCAATGTATCGAGGTCGTTTGCCACCAGGATATCCACCTTCCGGAAAAGCAAATAGAAGAAGATCCGGATATTGAAGCAAGCATAAAAGAGTGGACCGGATGGAAACAGGATACTGAACCGGATGACCTTGAAAGGGAGCTTTTCCAGACCGGACGGATTGCCCCTGTATCTCCCAATAATGCATACCGATGCACCGGATTTCATCAGTGTACGTCCAATCCGTATCACCCGCTGGTCATTTACGACATCGTTGGTGACGGACAGGTATATATTCTTCTTTTGCATTACCGCAGATACTGGAGTCCTTTAAGACATTTGAGGCATTTGAGGCACTTGAGACATTATCATCCCCCTACTTATACACACGTTGTTCGTCTAATACTTTTTGATACAATCTTGCATATCGGTTATGTTCTGCAAGGGTTTTTGAAAAATAGTGATATCCCGACATATCTTCTTTAGCGCTGAAATATAAATAGTCGTGTTTTTCAGCATTCAGTACCGCATCTATTCCGGTAATGGAAGGGATGTTTATTGGCCCGGGAGGAAGGCCCCTGTATTTATAGGTATTGAATGGAGATTCTATTTTCATGTGTTCAAGAAGGACTCTGTGGATCGTATAATCTCCAGTGGCAAACCGTAATGTAGGGCATGCCTGCAAAGGGATCCCGCGGGTTAACCGGTTCAGATAAACTCCTGCTATCGTAGGTTTTTCATCATCCTTATTGGTCTCCTCATCAATAATGGAGGCAAGTGTAGATACTTCGTGTGGTGTTAATCCCAACGCTTCTGCTTTTCTTTTTCTCTCTTCCGTCCAGAACCGCCGGTATTCTTTCTCCATCCTTTGAATAAACTGGTCTGCATTGCTGTTCCAGTAAACTTCATAGGTATTGGGAATAAACATCTCCTTTACGGTAAATTTGTTAAACCCGAATTGGGAAATATAGGTTTCATCATTCAGGTGGTTCAGGATCTCCAGTGAATCTGCTTCTATCTGGTCAGCCACGATACCACATAATTTCTCAAGGGTTCGAACCGAATTGAAAATCAACTGAACCGGCTCCTGTGTACCCGATCGAAGCATGTTCACCAGGTCGTTGTTATTCATACTACTTCTTATCCGGTATCTTCCGGGTCGGACATGGTTTGGATAGTTCTTCCGTTCAGCAACCCAATCAAAGGTTTCCATATTCCGAACAACTCCGGATTCCACCAACAGATCCCTGACCTCCCCGATACCGGAACCCGTTGGAATGAACAGATAATAAGCTTCATTTTCCGGAACGGTTGTATTCGGAGCATACACTTTCCTGTATAAGTAAAACAGAACCAGAAGGCAAATGGCCAGGAGAACTGAAATTGAAATCAGGAAAAAACCTTTCCATCCTATTCTTCCTTTGCTTTCCAAATCTTCGGGTTTTTCAAAGATTAAATCAATTTCCCTATCCGTTGCACCGGTTAGAGCAGATTGAACAAAAATAGACTATTTTCTTATTTTGTTGAAGCGGTTTTATACCTGACCGGACCGGCTTTGAGCACCTCATCAGGTACTCCTTTGGCAAAAAGTTTGAAGTTTTCAATATACCGGGCTGCAAGAGCATCGTATTTCTTCCAGTACTCTTCCTTGTCTCCCCATGCATTGGATGGTTCAAATACATCCTCCGGCACACCGGGACAAGTCAGTGGTACGCTGAAACCGAAGAGCCGGTCTTTTCTGTATTTCACGTTATCCAGCTTCCCATCAAGAGCTGCATTTAGCATATTCCTGGTATGACGAATGTTGATCCGTTTTCCGACGCCAAATTTCCCCCCAACCCAGCCTGTATTTACCAGCCACACTTTAGCTCCTGCCTTTTCGATCTTGTTTCTCAACAAGTCAGCATAATAAAAGGGATGATGGACCATAAAAGGAGCACCAAAACAGGCACTGAATGTAATTTCGGGTTCAATGCCCAGGCCCAGTTCTGTACCGGCAATCTTTGAAGTATACCCACTAATAAAATGGTAGATGGCTTCGTTCATGTTAAGATTTGCAATCGGTGGTAAGACCCCCTGAGCATCGGCTGTAAGAAATATTACATTTTTAGGATGAGTAGTAACCATTTTTTCCGGT
This sequence comes from uncultured Rikenellaceae bacterium, assembly GCA_964481765.1. Taxonomy (GTDB): domain Bacteria; phylum Bacteroidota; class Bacteroidia; order Bacteroidales; family VadinHA17. Next base: position 39,037 of record CAYZVJ010000006.1, read on the forward strand.
ACAGAATTGGGGATGAACTCCAGGGGATAAGATGCCCTGGTATTTTCTGTCAACTGTTCATCATCGAGGTCTATTTTACGGGAGGTTAGGTCAAAGATCACATTTTCCAGGATAGTACCGTACTTCCGTGTACACTGGTATATTTCCGGTTCATGTTCAGCCGACAGCCGGATCACTTTGGCATAGCATCCATTCTCATAATTAAAAACCCCGTTGTCGCTCCACCCGTGCTCATCGTCTCCAATAAGCTGTCGTTTAGGATCGGCCGACAAAGTAGTTTTCCCTGTTCCGCTTAATCCAAAGAACAATGCTACATCCCCTGCCTTACCAACATTGGCAGAACAATGCATGGACATTACATCCTGGAGCGGTTTAAGGTAATTCATTATGGTGAATATGGTCTTTTTCACCTCTCCTCCATAACTTGTATTCGCTACAATGGCCAAACGCTGGGCAAAATTTATTATGATAGCCGTATTGCTCAGAGTTCCGTCAATCCGTGGGTCAAGCTTGAACGAGAGGCATGCAATCAGGGTAAATTCCGGTACGAATTTTTTCAGTTCATCCTGGCTTTTTGGATGGATCAACATGTTTCTCGCAAAAAGACTCTGCCATGCTTTGTCTGTTATTACCCTTACGGGAACAGAATATTGGGGATCGGCTCCCGCATAAAGGTCCTGAACAAACAATTCTTCACCTTGCAAGAAAGCCTGAAGTCTGGAAAAGACTCCGTTGAATTTCTCTGGTGTCATCGGTCGGTTATACTCTCCCCAATCAATTTTGTCGGATGTGGAGGGCTCCCTGACAAAGTATTTGTCGTCAGCTGCTCTGGCAGTCCACTTCCCGGTATTCACAAGGAAAGGTCCACCATTTACAATCTTCCCTTCTCCCCGGAAAACAGCCTCTTCATACAATGCAGATTCAGGCAGGTTCCAGTAAACCTGGTCCAGGTGGATCAGCCCGTGGTTTTCCAATCCAAAATCACTTGCAAGATCCCCGGCATGCTTTTGAGCCGGTGTTTCAAATTCTAAATATTTTGTCATAACCAGTCTCTGACGAGTTTACGTTCACCAATAAAAAGTTCATTCGGAGAATTGGGGTCCAGTACCCATTTAATACGCTCAATACCTTCTATGATCCCTTTTATTGAGCCACAGGTTGATAGTCTCAGGTAGCCATCCAGGCCGAATTCGATACCGGGCATAGTCAGTACTCTCACCTTATCGAGTATCAACTTTGCAAGCCTTGTGGAGTTCTTATCATAGTGCCTGAAATCCGCAAATACATAAAACGTTCCATCGGGTTTTGTAGCCCTTACCCCATCAAAAGCGGATAGTTGATCAAGCATAACATTGCGGTTATTTTCCAATGTAGACCGAAGGCTTTCCACTCCCGATTGCACTCCGTTTATTGCACCTATAGCGGCTTTCTGTAATAACACAGCCGGGCCGGCAGTCTGGTGCCCCTGGATGTTGGACATTACCTGTATCAGCTTTTTATTTCCTACAGCCCATCCAATTCTGAATCCGGTCATTGCATATTGTTTTGACACGCCATTGACCACCAGGATTTTCGAGTTTTCATTCAGCTCTTTTACAAATTTGTAAACATTCGGCGCCTTTTTTCCATCGAAGACCAGTCTCTGATAGAGGTCATCCATAATCAGATACAGATTCTCGTCCTCACAAAACCGGACAATATCTTTAATGAAATCTTCTGAATACAATGCTCCTGTGGGATTGTTCGGACTATTCAGGATTACCGCTTTTGTATAAGAGGTAGTATTCTGTAGAATATCCTGCATTCTCGGATAAAACGAACCATCCTCGGGATGGACAGGAACAGGGACGGCACCACAAAGTTTAACCATTTCAGGATAACTTACCCAGTAGGGTGCCGGGAAGATCACTTCGTCCTGCGGGTTTAATATGGCCTGAAGGGCCACCATGATGGCTTGCTTGGCTCCGTTGGATGCAATGACATTTTCTGGTTCAACCTTCCGGTCATAAAAATCCTCCGTGTACCGGATAATGGCCTGTTTCATCTCAATTGTACCGTCAACTGGCGTGTATCGGATATCCCCGGAATTAAGCAAACCGGTAAAACTGGTAACGGCATCAAAGGGTGTTTTGCTTTGCGGTTCACCACCACCCAGGTGGATCAAAGGCTCTCCTTTTGCCCTGAGGATTGCTGCTTGCTCGTTCAGCAGTAATGTGGCGGATTCCCCAATCGATTGCCCTATAAGACTTATGCTCATTTCTTTATAAATGATCAGTTAGGCTACAAATATACTATTAAAAATAAAAGTTAGTTAGTTATTTACTTAACATGACAAATTTCCGAAAAAATGTGATTAAAGCCGAAAAATACGTAATATTGTACAGCATAAGAATCTGCGCAAATCCCAATTATCCTTGAAATGGAGATAATAGAGATCCTGAAATACACCCTGCCTGCCCTGATTGTCCTGATCACCGCTTACCTGTTAATAAGAACAATGATAAAGAATGATGGTGACAGAAGGAATAAAGAGATCATTCTCCAGAATCAGAAAACAATAACTCCCCTTCGCCTGCAAGCCTATGAACGGGCTATTCTGCTATTGGAAAGGATATCCCTTGACTCACTCATTCTTAGAGTAAACAAGCAGGGGATGACATCACAGAAACTGCAACAAGAGATACTAAGTGCCATCCGTGCAGAATTTGAACACAATTTGTCGCAACAAATTTATATGAGTCCCCGGGCCTGGGAAGTGATAAAAAATGCAAAAATCAATACGGTTAAACTGATCAACACATCTGCCACACAGGTAAAGCCCGATTCACCCTCAATCGAATTCAGCACCCACATTCTCGAGAGAGTAATGGAAATGGAAAAGTCCCCTACACAGGTTGCCATTGAATTTATCAAGCAGGAATTTAATTCGTTGTTTTAGCAAGCATTCCTGTTCATTCCGAAGAATTCCTGATTCCAGAGTATCCAATGATTTGAATGTGAATTCAGTTATTGGCAATTAAACCAAACTGGTTTTATTGTATTACATCAGCTCGATGCTTCGTTTAACAAATTTATTCAGTTCTTCTCCCTTGAGCATATTGTTGGAAAGAAGGGCCAGATCAATGAGCTGTTTGACCAGTTTGTTTTTCTTTCCAAACTCTTTCAGGATTGTTTCTTTTTTCTCTTCCAGTCCGCTAAGTTTTGATTCAAGGTCCGCTATCCGGTCTTTTTCTTCCTGCTTGATCTCTTCCTCTTTTTTCCCTTCATTTGCCTTTTCAAGTTCTGACCTGGTTGTTTCAATGGGCTTTATTTTTTCTTTTACTTTCTCGACCTGGGTGCCCACTTTTTTATCTTTTTCTTCGGCAATGCGAAGGATCAGGGGATGATTTGAATTCACCACAAGATTGTAGCTATCCGGCAATGTCCCGTAGAAGCTCATGCCTCCGCCCAATTCGGACATATCTTTCATCCGGCGCATGTATTCTGATTGTGTGATCATCATCGGGTTATCCGTCTCGCTCAAATTCTCAAAGATCACGACAAATTTTTCACTGTCTGAAAGGGGGCCCTTGAACACCGGTGTAAGTTCCTGTTGCTGTTCCTGTGTTAACTTTGATTCGATGCTTTCCTCTTTTTGTATCAGCTTATCGATGGTATCGGAATCCACCCTGACAAACCGCGAGCCGGTGAATTTCTGTTCAATGTGATTAATGAAATGAGTTTCAAGCTGTCCATCCATGAGGAGGACATCATAACCTCTGGCTTTAGCACTATCGATGAAGCTATACTGCTCCTCTTTGTTATTGGCATACAAATAAACCAATGTCTTATTCTTATCCGTCTGGTTTTCTTTTATGATTTTCTCATACTCCTCGAAGGTAAAATATTTCCCATCGGTATTCTTCAGCAGGGCAAAGGATGAAGCTTTGTCATAAAACTTCTCTTCGGTGATCATTCCGTATTGAATAAAGAGTTTCAGGTCATCCCACTTCTTCTCGAACTCATTCCGGTCCTTTTTAAAGATCTCGGTGAGCCGGTCAGCAACCTTTTTAGTGATGTGATTGGATATTTTCTTCACATTGGAGTCACTCTGAAGGTAGCTTCTGGAGACATTCAACGGGATATCCGGTGAATCAAGCACTCCATGAAGCAGTGTCAGGAATTCAGGGACAATGCCTTCAACTGAATCGGTTACAAAGACCTGTTTACAATAGAGCTGGATCTTGTTTTTATCGATCTCGATGTTTTTCTTAATTCTTGGAAAATATAGAATACCGGTCAGGTTAAAGGGGTAATCGACATTCAGGTGGATATTGAACAACGGTTCGTCAGCCATCGGGTAAAGATCACGATAGAATTTTTTATAATCCTCATCCTTTAACTCAGCCGGTTTTCTTGTCCAGGCAGGTCTGGTTTCATTGATGATGTTATCCTTATCGGTTTCAACCTCTTTACCATCCTTCCACTCTTTCACTTTTCCAAAAGCGATTTCAACCGGCAGAAACTTACAATACTTATTCAGCATTTCACTGATCCGTGACTCTTCAAGAAACTCTTTTGACTCCTTATCCAGGTAAAGGATCACATCGGTTCCAACCTCTTTCCTATCGACTTCTTCAAGTGTGTATTCCGGATTCCCTTCACAGGTCCATTTTACGGCTTTTGAACCCTTCTTATAGGAACGTGTTATGATCTCGACACGGTCAGAAACCATGAAGGAAGAATAAAAACCCAGTCCAAAGTGGCCAATAATGGCATTAGCCTGTTCCTTGTATTTTTCCAAAAACTCTTCCGCACTGGAGAATGCAATCTGATTAATGAACTTTTCGATCTCTCCGGCCGACATACCCACACCATGATCGGAAACGGTCAGGGTTTTTTTCTTCTTATCCAGAGAAACCCGAACGGTCTGATCTCCAAGTTTACCCTTATAATCACCGACTGATGATACAGTTCTCAATTTCTGTGTAGCGTCAACCGCATTGGATATCAACTCACGAAGGAATATTTCATGGTCGGAATAGAGAAATTTTTTGATAATTGGAAAAATATTCTCACTGGTGACATCAATTTTACCCTTTTGCATTTTATGTGTGTTTTCGGTTTAACAAGCTTTATATACCTGTTCGACCTTTTCAAAGTATATGCCATTCGACAAATCCTGACAATTAGTCACATCATCGAAAACTAGAAGTAAAATCTGTCTGGAAAAACAAGGAAGAGGATCAGGGTTATCGCTGCGACAGCAAGAAGAAAATAGAAGAGAACCTTTACGGAAAAGATAGTGGCTTTGCGTTTGTTTTCAAGATTTTTTTCACTGATAATGCCTTTAACGAAATTGGTGATTCGAAGGACTGCATTTTCATTCTTTTGAATCAATGCCCTGGCTCCGAAATTACAAACCTTGTTTTCCAGGTTTTCGTCTTTTTGGGATGAGAGGACAAAGACCTCGCTATTTCTGCGTAAGTTTTGTATCCGGGAGATGGAATCCAGCGTCTTTTTGACCTCCTCCTCACTTTTTTCAAAATCAACCGACATAAAAACAAGATGAAGGTTCTTCTTTCCTGTTGCAGCGGTCTTAAGGTTCTCAAAGAGAGTGTCTATGTCGCTGTAGGATTCCACATTGTATTTCAAGGGATTTTGAAATCCTTCCGTTATTTCTGAAAGATAGATTCGATGTTCATCAACCAGATGGATATGCGTGAGGCCTATTAGTTTATCGACCATGGAAAGGGTGTTTGTGTTTACTTATGTTTGAGAAGTTAAATGTATACTTTTCTTATCAAAAAGTATGCTCCTGCAGGGGAATTTTCAGTATCGATGAATCAGGGAGGATAAGATCTTCAGGGAATCAATTCCTGGTTTCGTTAATGGAATCAAGAATAATTGAGGCTGCTTCCACAATCTGTTCTTCGGTTATGATCAATGGCGGAGCGATACGGATAGCACAGGGACAGAAAAGGAACCAATCCAGTATTACACCTTTCGAGATGGCTTTCGTTATGATCTTCTTTACCCGCTCAGTGCTATTCATCTCCAGGGCAAGGAACAAGCCTTTTCCCCTCACCTCCCTTATCTCCTCGTGCCGGAGGAGTGTGCGGAATAAATTTTCTTTAGCCGGAATGGTATCCAGGATCTGATCTTCTTTCAATGTTCTGACAGCAGCAAGTGCTGCAGCACAAGAAAGAGGGTGCCCTCCAAAGGTGGTAATGTGACCGAGTGCCGGGTCGTTTTTTAAGACGGACATGATTTCACCTGAAGCGATAAAAGCCCCTATCGGCATTCCACCACCAAGTCCTTTTGCCAGGGTGATAATATCCGGAATTACACCGAAAGATTCAAAGGCAAAGAAGGTGCCGGTTCGCCCGAAACCCGTTTGGACTTCATCAAAAATGAGTAAGGTGCCCGTATCATCGCATTTTTTCCTTATTCCTTCTAAAAATTTATTATCCGCAATCCGAATACCGGCTTCACCCTGAATGGGTTCCAGAAGAACGCAGGCGGTCCTCTCAGTAATCCGTTCAACCTGATCCATCCGGTTAAAATCAAGCAATTTAATGCCGGGGAGCAGGGGCCTGAATGCTCTCTTGTATTGCTCATCACCCATAACACTCAAAGCACCGTGCGAACTTCCATGGTATCCTTGCCTGAAGGCAATGATCTCTCGCCGGCCGGTATACCGCTTGGCAAGTTTAAGCGCTCCTTCAATTGCCTCACTACCTGAATTGACGAAATAAACGTTGGAAAGCTGATCGGGCAAAACGGATGCCAGGTACTTTGCAAGATCTACCGTCGGATCCTGGACAAACTCACCATACACCATCAGGTGCAAATACTTATCCAGCTGATCCTTGATGGCTTTAATAACATTTGGATGCCGGTGACCCAGGTTGTTGACCGAGATACCCGATATCATGTCCCGGTATATCTTTCCATCTTTGCCATACAGGTATATCCCCTCAGCCCTTTCAATAGCCAGCATCATAGGGGAATCAGAGGTTTGACCAATATACCGGAGAAAATTCTGATGTTGGGAATCCATTTTTTTTGTTATCCGGAGATAAGATGCAACAGGATGGGTATTATTTAATCATCAGGTTTATATCCTTCATCAGCTGTTCCTTATAGGATTTGCCAATGGGGATGGTGATGATTTCACCTTTCAGCTTTATTTCTACAGCATTATCCTGAATAATAGATATTTTACTTGCGTTAACGATGAATGACCGGTGTATTCTGATAAACTTTTTTGATGGCAGTTTCTTCTCAATCGCCTTCATGGTAAAATGAATGGTCAGCTTCTCTAATGAGGTATTCAGAATAACGTAATTCTCCAATGCCTCGATCCAGAGGATCTCATCAAATTTTATCCGGACAAGCGAGGAACCTTTTTTTATGAAGATCTCATCTTTGCTATCACTGCTGAGCTTTTCTTTTTTGTATCGATTTAATGCCTTGTCAATGGCTTTATAGAAGCGGGAATAGGTGATGGGTTTAAGCAAATAATCCGTTACATCATAATCAAAAGCATTCAGAGCATACTTCTCCTTGGATGAGATGATGATAACCTGAATGGGATTGTCAAGACTATTTAAAAAGTCGATACCGGTCATCTGAGGCATCTCAATATCAAGGAAGATCAGATCAATGGAATCATTCACCTTTATCGCATTGATCGCATCGATAGCGTTACTGAAAGAACCGGTAAGGTTTATCCCATCTGATTTGCCGACGAATTCCTCGATCAAAACCCGGCTCATCTTATCATCATCAATAACAATGCTATTCATAAAAAAATGGTTCACAGATTGGTGCTCTAATCAATCAAAATAATCTGTTCATCAAAGATAATGATGTTTTCGTCAAAGATAAAAATTATCCTTTAAATGTGCATACCAATGCCGGAAGAAATGAGTATCGTTGAAGGCTGATGGTGATGAGTTAATGGTCTTTATTCCTTTCTTTCTCATGGAATTCCCTGATAAGCATATCTGATTTTTTTATCGATTTTTTTAACCAGGCAAGTTTCATTTCCGTTTTTTCAGGCTGTGTAAGTTGCCACTGGATTCCTGAACTCCTCAACCGGTTGGTAAGCTGATAGAGGATAATTGCTGCAGCAACAGAGATGTTAAAACTTTCGGTAAATCCAAACATCGGTATCCGCAGGTATTCATCTGCTTCATTTATGGCTGATTTGGAAAGTCCTTCCAGCTCGGTACCAAAGACAAACGCCGATTTGCCTTTCTTCAGATCAAAATTATCAGGTGTTGAGTCATCACGATGAAGAGTCGTTGCAATAATCCGGTAACCGGCACTGCGCAATGTACGGTAAGTATCCAGTGTATTTGATTCTGTTTGGCTATATTTTTTCAGGGTTAACCACTTGTTAGAGCCCAGGGCAACGTCCGGATTAATGGAATAGGTATTCCGGTTTTCAATGATATGAACATCCTGAATACCAAAACAATCACATGTTCGAAGTACTGCACTTGCATTGTGTGGCTGGTAAAGATCTTCCAGGACAACGGTTATGTACCTCGTCCGGTTATCCAGTGTATAGCCAAATGTTTTCATCCTTTCCGGTGTAACGAACCCGGAAAGGTATTCGACTAAACGGAGGTTAACGGATTCCTGATCCATGTTTAGAGAAAAAAAAAGGGAGTACGAATGCACTCCCTTTCAACGGCACAAAATATCGTTACTTAACTTTGTCAGACAATTCGCTACCAGCCTTAAACTTAACAACTTTCTTAGCTGCGATAGTAATTGGTTTGCCGGTTTGTGGGTTTCTTCCGGTCCTTTGATTTCTCTTGGAAACTGAGAATGAACCAAAACCTACCAATGCAACACGATCTCCTTTTTTGAGGGCACCAGCGGTAGTATCAACAAAGGCATCGAGAGCTCTTTTAGCATCAGCTTTTGACAATTTTGCGCTTGCAGCGATTGCATCAATCAATTGTGCTTTGTTCATGACAGAAATTTTAAGGGTTAGTAAATTCTACTTTTTTTATCAATTACCTACAAATATAGGCTATTTCCAATGTTTAGCAAATTTACGGCATAAAAAAAATCAGTAAATTTTTATCAAATTGCCCATTGCATGCGGGTTTCAGACGATATGTGATTACCATATCATTGATTTACACCACGTTAGCTTCTATTAGTAAAAGTAGTATAAATTATTAACATTTTTTCAAACAACGGTTAACTTTTCGCCCGAAAGCCTTGTTAAATAAGGATTTTTGTAGTCAGCGCATCAGGTATGGTATCAAAGGAGGCTGATTTTTGAGTTTATTTACATAGCCCCTGGCAGAAGGTATAATAGCCATTTTCGAGGATTCGTTGAGCCAGCAGGCACAATTCCGTCATGTGGTAGTCTCCCCACATACCGGATTCACCACAGGGGATTTTTTTACCGGCGGGAATATAATCCCACCCGTTGGGCCGGTGATAAACGGTATGCAGCAAAATGCCCTGGTGTTTCTTATCCCTTGCAAGGTATACATCTGACAACAGCGTGAATAATATGGTTATTCCGGCCTGAAAATACCTCTTTGCAGCTTCAGGCTCCTTTTTCTCAAGGAATCTGCCCAGTCGCAACAGTGCCTGTGCACCAATTGCAGCAGCCGAACTATCCACCGGCTCAAAATCGTTAAACGGATCGGCAGGTGAATCCTGGTATTTACCCAGTTTATGCAGCTCCGGTGCCCCGGTATCCCAGTATGGGATCCCATCCGTTGCACTGTTTTCCAGATAGAAATCACCGGTAGCTTTTGCTGCCTTCAGGAACACTGATTTTATCCTTTCCATACCGTGATAGTCGGGTTTAATCTCTTCCAGGAATTCCAGGAATTCGGAAAAACCAAGCATTGCCCAGCCCAATCCGCGTGTCCATGTTGTATAGCCGGAATAACCCTGTTGTGAGTTAGGGCAGCGATACATCCCGTCGTTCATATTAAAGATCGATTCGTGAGCCACCCTGCCCCACACATCAAAGCTATCCCGTCCCTCACCATAATAGACTGCATATTGTGCCGTAGTTAACCCATGCATTATGGCACGTTCAAGCAGGTTGATTTCCCGGTCATTCTCCTCCAGAACCCTGTGTCCAAGTTGATGGGCAACCAGGATTACCCGGCATGTACGTATCGTATCAATAAAGAGGGAGTGTGGACCGTTGAAAGAATAGATAAAGCCTCCATCTTCGATGGTTGACCAGCGTCGTGACTGAACAGCACCGGAAAGTTTCAAGGCAAGCCGGTGAAGCTCCTTCTCTTCTTCGGATGCATCGAATTTTCCTGTACTGGCAAGGCGGAGCAGGTTCCCGTATGTACTCAGGTTATTGAAACCATGGTCGTGAACTCCGAAATGGCTGATGTGATGCGCCATGTGAGCAAAGGTGTTCTTTTTGCCAATCTCCAGCATTTGCCCGTCTCCTGTAGCATCAAACACCAGGAGCGGGATCCCGTATTGAAAACCCTGCGTCCATTCCGTCCAGCCACGGGTAGTGTATTTGCCCTTAGCAGTAAATACCGGCGATCCCCGGGATGTGTCGTATTCCTTTTCCAGCAGGATCACCTTCTCGGTGACCAGCTGCCAGAATTGGTCAAGCTTTGTTTTTATATCAGAAATCTTCAGATTATAATCTACGTTCATAGCATGTTGATCGGTTGTATACAAAGATAGAATATTTCTTATAGGTGTGAAGGCAAGCGAGGTGTCTTGGAAATGAAATATTGGTGCATCTAATAAAATCGGTGGGTTCCGGTCCATGATTTGGTTTCCTTTTTAATAGAGAAAGTAGTTGGACCGGTTTTAAAGTCATTGACAGGGCCTGCACCATTGGTATCTTTGGGGAATGACCTGTCAGGTTTTCCTCCCCCTGTCATGCCATCTGCCAAGCGCGGATTGTCATGACTTTCCCCTTCAGCTAGTAACATTCACGTGTTTTTCTTAGAATTTTGGTAAAACCGACTAGCAACTGGTGGCTGTGGACTGCGTACTTCTTCCTTTGGATAAATTCCCGGGATAACGTATTTTTAGACAGGGTAAGCTCTACAATCCTTTTTTATTTTAAACCTTAGCAGTACATCTATCATTCATGTTAAACGAAAACCAAATGAAAACAAAGCGTTTCCAGTTACTGTATTTATTGCTGGTGAGCCCACTGATGATTTATGCACAGACAAATCAGGATTTTAAGATCAAATCCCCGGATGGGAACATCATCGTGCAAATAGATGCAGGGGGAAAACTGCAATGGTCAGTCCGGCATAAAGGACAACTGATTCTGGCACCTTCGTCCATTTCCCTGCAACTGGAAGGGGGAGAAACGCTAGGGAAAAATGCAATAATACAATCTTCAGAAAGGGAAGAGATTCATCGTGAGATTACAGCAATCAACTACAGGAAGGCGATCATTCAGGATCACTGTAACCAGCTTACAATACAGTGTAAAAATAATTACGGAGTGATCTTCAGGGTATACAATGACGCTGCAGCGTACCGGTTTTTTACCCGGAAACAGGATACTATCATTATCACCAACGAAGAAGCCAACTTCAATTTTACTGTTGACCATAAAGCCTTTATCCCGTACATGCGGGATTACAGGGATGGCAAAATTTTCAATTGCTCCTTTGAATCCCTTTACACGGAACAGAACATCTCTCAATTCAGGAGCGATTCACTGGCATTCCTTCCGTTGT
>CAYZVJ010000007.1:0-47718 GCA_964481765.1 uncultured Rikenellaceae bacterium
TTCCTCTCTAAATTAATAAAAATCAATGTAAACTATCAATCCCCTACAGGGAATAAGTTGATTTTTGATTTAATAGATCTACCATAATGTATGGCCTACGGCCAAAATTATTCTACCGTGTAGCCCTGCCTGCCGCCCGCCTGCCGCGGGCAGGGTTCACCAGCCTGTGGCTGGCAGGCAGGGGTTACATTATTGTAGAATACTATCGCAAATAAAAATAATTCGTCGTAGACGATAGATAATTACCTTTCCCTTAGTAGAATATATGTTATGTGGCTGGAGGCGAAATAGGAATCCTGCAATTGTTCATCCTTTTCGACGTAAATATTGCGTCATTTATTTTATAATACGGCGAATACATCCTATATTTGCCGTACACATTGCGTCATTTAAATAACCGATATGTATATACATCAAAGCAAGTATTGGCCAAATTTTTTCTGGGATAACGGCACACTAGTCCCATACCTTAGTAAGGTGCGTAATCTGCAAGGTAGATTAATAGGAAGAATGGAGGGATTAGGGTTCGAACTTAGAGAAGAAGCTGTACTTGAGACATTGACCGAAGATATTGTCAAGTCAAGTGCAATTGAGGGCGAGTTTTTAAATCCGGAAGAAGTAAGATCCTCCATAGCTCGAAGATTAGGCTTGGATATATCCGGATTACCCGATGCAAGCCGTGATGTAGAGGGGGTTGTAGAAATGATGTTGGATGCAACTCAGAAGTATAAAGACCCCTTAACCAAGGATCGAATATGTGGATGGCATGCAGCTCTATTCCCAACAGGAAGGAGTGGGATGTATAAGATAACGGTTGGTGAATGGAGAAATGATGAGCATGGCCCAATGCAAGTGGTATCTGGTCCAATGGGAAGAGAAAAGGTGTATTACACTGCACCTGAGGCTAAACGACTTGAAGTAGAAATGAATCGATTCATCGAGTGGTTCAATACAGACAATAGCATGGAACCTGTGATTAAATCAGCAATAGCCCATTTATGGTTCGTTAGTATCCATCCGTTCGATGATGGTAATGGAAGAATAGCCAGAGCCATTGCAGATTCTCAATTAGCCAGAGCGGACAGTACCAACCAAAGATTCTATAGTATGTCGGCTCAGATAATGAAATCAAAAAAGGGATATTATGCCGTATTGGAGTCTACCCAAAAGGGAAGTTTGGATGTCAGCCAATGGCTGGTTTGGTACTTTGAACGTCTAACTGAGGCACTTGAGGCAACTGATGAAACATTGTCGAAAGTCTTGGTAAAGGCAAAGTTTTGGGAAATACATAAAACTACCCAGCTAAATGAGAGACAAGTCAAAATGATTAATATACTTCTTGGTGATTTTATCGGTAAGTTGCATTCGTCCAAATGGGCGAAGATGACAAAGGTGCACAGAGATACTGCCCGAAGAGATATTCAAGACTTAATCGAGAAAGGTATCTTGTCGGATTCAGGTGAAGGAGGTAGAAGTACAAACTACATTCTAAATCTTCCCACACTGTAATCTCTTTTTACAATAAATTAACCCATATAACAAATCACTAAAGCTGACCGAAACGCGTGTCACACTCTTTGCAGAAATGGCAAAGCCTACGCCACGCTTCGGCAGTTTAGTTCCACCGTTCGATCAACGTTCAATAATAAAAATCACCGTACTATCCTGAAATTTATTAATTGAACCTGTAAAAAACCATTGATTTGATGTTCAGGGAAAGCATTTACATCAGTAAGAAAGGCAAATTATCAGTAGCAGGATAATATAAAAGTATATAAATAGGTATATTCAGGAAGTGCAAGAAAATCCCAGTCGACAAGTTATTAACATGATAAATCGTCCAAAAAATGAAACTCTGGAGGATGGACACAAATGGAAAAAATCAAACTCAGTTGACCTTTGACAATTACAACGACTGGTTTCCTCATGTAAGCCCGGATCAAAAATGGATTGTGTTTTTATCCTTTCCAAAAGAAATAGAACCGGGTGAGCATCCTTTCTACAAGCATTGCTTGTTACGCATTATGCCTTTTACAGGAGGGCAACCCCGGGTTATCGGGTATATATATGGTGGACAAGGCACCATCAACGTTCCCAGCTGGTCACCGGACAGCAAAAAAATTGCTTTTGTCACCAATTCGAAGATGTGATCAAACCCAGGGTTGCTCACGCTAACGCATACTTACCCTGGGCTACCAATATGTAGCTCCTGCCTGCCGGCAGGCACGGCCTATGGAGCTAAATTGTCTTTTCCCTCACCTCTCATTCATACCTCAGTGAAACAGCCGGGTTTGTACGGGATACTTTGATGGCCTGGTAGATTACTGAGATCAGGGCCAGCATAAGCGCCAGCAATGCAGCCAATACATATATCCACCAGTGTAATGTGTCCCTGTAGGCAAAATCCTGGAGCCACTTATTAAGAAGGTACCATGCAATCGGACAACCAAGAACAATTGAGATCAGCACAAGATAGGTAAACTGCCTGGAAATCAGCAGTATCAAATGCTTCCCATCAGCTCCCATAGTTTTTCTTATTCCGAATTCTTTTGTCCGTTGTTCAGCTGTAAATGATGCAAGTCCAAACAGTCCCAGGCAGGCAATCACGATGGCAATGATTGCAAAATACCGAAGTAAGATGCCAACTACCTCCTGTCCCCTGTACCTTTCTTCCAGTTCCTGATCAACAAAATAATAATCAAAAGGATAACCGGGGAGTGCCTCTTTCCAAATTTCTTCAAGACCACTCATGGTCCTGGTTATATCACCCGGTTGTATCCTGAACAGGATGTAATTCAGCCAGTACACCGGTGCAATGACCATGGCCAGGGGCATAATTTCATTGCTCAGGTGATGGTAATGAAAATCCTTCATAACACCTATGATGGGTCCGTGAACACCCATAAAATCAAATTGCAGCCCCACAATAGTATCCCTGTTTATAATTCCAGCTAATGTTTCATTGATCAGGAACACTCCCTCATAGGTACTTGTATCGGTCAAATCCGATACATATTCCTCGTTAAAATCTCTGCCTTCAGCCATTTCAATCTTCATGGTTTCGACAAATCCGAAGTCCACTGCATTGGTTGTGATCAGTGTCCTAAGTTCGGGATCCTTTCCGGGCCAGGTTGCTCCGCCGGAGTTGCTGCCAAAATTTGTTGGAGATTGCTGGGTCGCTGTAATACTAACCACATTTGGGCTTTTCTCAAATGCCCCTTTGATCCGTTCATACGCAGTTTTGATCTCACCCCTCATGGGTATGTATACCAGGTGCTCTTTTTCATACCCCAGGTATTTGGACCTCATGTATACCAGCTGATTATATACTGCTGCAGTACCAATGATCAGAAATATTGAGATGGTAAACTGGAAAACAACAAGAATCTTTCTCAGTGTCCCCTTCTTCACTCCCCCTGCAGTCTCTCCCTTCATTACCACCACCGGTTTGAAAGAGGAAAGAAGCAGGGCAGGATAACTTCCGGCAATAAATGCCGTGATTATTGTGATGATCAGGATTCCAATTAAAAAATTTCCTTCCAGAAGTACTTCAAAACCAACCTCTTTGCCGGAAAGTTTATTGAACCCTCCAAGGAATGCCGCCAGCAAAAGGTAAGCCAGCAGCACAGCAATTATTGTAAGGATCAAGGTTTCTCCGTAAAATTGCCATATCAGGTTTTTTCGTTTAGCACCCACCACTTTTCTTATTCCTATCTCTTTTGCCCGCATTGAGGCCTTGGCTGTTGACAGGTTCATGAAATTGATACACGCAATGATCAGCACAAATGCTGCAATAATAGAGAAAATATAAACGTATTGAATACCCTCTGGTTTTGTTTGATATCCCCAGTAGGTGAACAGGTGCAACCGCTTAAATGGTTCCAGCATAAAATCGGTTGTTCCTTCAGATTCGTTTTCCTTGTATACCGCAGTAAGTTTCGCATCAACCGGTCCGGGATCCGCATTCTCTTCCAATCTTACATACGTCTGAATTGAATTGGATCCCCAGTGGTCAGTATACCTGCCAATCGTCTTAATGAAATCCCATGGAACCAGGAAATCAAACCCTATAGATGAGTTATTTGGTAGATCCTTTGCCAAACCTGTAATCGTAAATTGATATTCATTAACCTGCAATGATTTACCTATCGGATCTTCATCGCTAAAATACTTTTCTGCCATCTCTTCTGTCAATACCATTGAAAAAGGCTCTAAAAGAGCTGTTTCAGGGTCACCTTCTATCAGTGGAAAAGTAAAAACCTGGAAAAAATTGGAATCAACAGCCCTCATTCCCCCTTCGTAAAAGGCTTTGTCTTCATACCTGAAAAGCATGCCTCCTGTCCATTGCAGGCGGACTGCTTCCCTGATCTCCGGGATTTTTTCTGCCCAGACGGGCCCGGAAGGATAGGGTGTAACCGTAACATGATAGGTTGCACCCGAATAGTACTGGTCTTCCACCACCCGGTACAACTGGTCAAGGTTCTCATGAAACCGGTCGTAACTGACCTCATCCTGAACCCATAACAGGATCAGCAGGGTACAGGCTAAACCAAGTGCAAGCCCGAAAATGTTAATGAATGAATAGCCTTTTTGTCGAAGAATGGTGCGGAGAGCTGTGAGGATATAATTTCTTACCATATCAGGAGATTTTCTTTAAAGACGATTGAAATGGTCAATTGTTAAAAAAAAAATTGCAGAAAATTTGTGTTTTTAAGCACTTTAACAATTTATATAAAATGATCCAATAAATCCGTAAAAAAATGCAAATTTGTATAGATGACTGATCATGATCTATACTGTAAACTGAAAGATGCCTATACCGAGGAAAACCTGAACCTCATCTCCTCGAGGCTGATCCGTCTCTACAAAGAGGGGCAGTATGAAACCGTCATATCGATTGCCAACCGGATAAAAATACTGATCGGGATGAGCGAAAACCGGATAAACCGGATCTTTTCCCGGCTGATCATGCTCTATCACCCCGACAAGCTCAATTTTTATTTACAGGACATTGAACGGTTATATAACACCGGCGATTCCACAGCGCTCTTCCGCTATTCACACATTCTGATCATGCTCGATCAAGAGGATGATGTTTTCAACACTCCGCTACTGGATTTTGATGACCTGTTCCCTGACGGACAGAAATGGGGTTACGATGAAGAAGACCTGATCTATTTTACAGATTTGGAAACCAGCGAGTTATATGATGGAGAAGAGCCGGACGACTGGGGAGAATATCAGACCATTAGCAGTGATTTCTTATCAGCACTGAAACGAAAAGAGTATGGTAACCTGCAGATAGACCTTCAATTTTACCACCTGGAAGAGATGGAAGGTGGGCTCAACCTGGCAGATTATGAGATCGAGGACCTTGCCGGAGTTGAATATTGTCGGAATATCACTTCACTGGACCTCTCTGATAATAGCATTATGGATATTAACCAATTGCATTCACTGAAACAACTGGAAGAACTTTATCTCTCAAATAATCATATTGATGAGATTGGAATACTCTACAAGCTGGGCGGATTAAGGGTATTGGATCTATCCGGCAACCGGGTTGAAGACATTCGTTCGCTTTATCACCTGGATAACCTGGAATACCTGAATATTAAAGGGAACCCTGTTCCCATTGATCAACTGGAGGTACTGTCAGGTAAAGGGGTGATAATTGTGCACTAGCTATTATCCAAGCATTTCTTATCTTGCACGAACAGGTAGAATAATTGGATCAACTTTCAACATCGAACATTCAACATCCGCCAAAGGCGTGCCTGTGGCACAACTTCCAAAATGATGTATAGTAAACAATTAACGTTTAACGTTTAACATTTAACTTACTTCGTTTATCTTGACTTTCTGGCAGCGATACCTGCAACTCCTCTGGGGCAGTCTGATTCTCCTCTCCTACCTGCTTTTCTCCTACAACCTTTTCAGCGGCTGGTGGTATTCGGGTATTGGTACGGTGCTGGTTGTATTTTTTGCATATCTGCTATGGCGTAAGGACTTTTTATTCAGGGTTGGATTAAAAATGAACGCAGTCATCCTTCTTACGGTGTTGTTCCTGATGCTCAGCCTGACCACTGGTGCGCATGGGCTGATGAAATACATTGCGAACAGGAATGGAGTAATGATCCAGTATGCCGATTACAGGAATTTCATTCATGACCTGTTTTACACACTGAACGAAGAAATTATTCTTGGAGCTGTATTACTTGGTTATGTGAAACAACGGTTCAGGAACCTGAAACCGGCTGCAATCTCGGTTCTTGTGGCTATCCTGTTTGCCGGTGTTCACTATCTTTTTTACCGCTGGATTTTCCTTGACAATGGGATCCTGAGCTGGTTAACGCTTTCATCCCTTATCATGGTAGGCATTCTGAGGAACAACCTGATCCTGACAACGGGTCACATCGGATTTTCCTGGGCATTCCATGCCAGCTGGATGGC
This sequence comes from uncultured Rikenellaceae bacterium, assembly GCA_964481765.1. Lineage (GTDB taxonomy): Bacteria > Bacteroidota > Bacteroidia > Bacteroidales > VadinHA17. The sequence goes on from CAYZVJ010000007.1 coordinate 6,454, forward strand.
AGTTATGTTTGGCACGTATCACTACTATACAGACAACCTTGAAGGACTCCTGGAATACCAACGGTTCAACCTGTACCTGGGTTCACCATTAACACTGATCATCATAACAGGTCTTGCTATTGTGAGTTTCTGCTTCTATTGGCTAAAACTAAAGCCTGCAAAATTGACCGTAAAACCATAACCTTATATTATCAGAAAGCATTTTTACTATTTCCCTTTCAAGTCCTACGGACTGTTATCTCATTCGTTTACTAATCGCAGCCACTAAAGTGACTGCCTGTTTTCTATAAGTCCCTACGGGATTACAATTTTCATAAATACAAGGCAAACGATGTACTCTTCTCTTATATCTTTTATCTTTGAACTTTTATCTTTTATCTTGTTCTATGAAAACCCTTATTGTTTATTTATCGCGTCACGGTTGTGCCGAAAAAGCCTCGCAGTTGCTCGCAGAAAAGTTGGAGGGAGAGGTCTCCGTGATTAACCTGAAAAAAGAAAAAAAACCGGATATTTCAACATACACATCGGTGATCATCGGTGGATCGATCCATGCCGGCCAGGTCCAGGATGGGATTAAAAAATTCTGTCAGAAAAACATGGACCGTTTGCTTCATGTGCAGGTGGGGCTGTATCTCTGTTGCATGGAACAGGGTGACACTGCCTGGAAACAGTTTAACGATGCTTTTCCCGAGAAGCTCAGAGATCATGCCATTGCCAGCGGGTTATTCGGAGGTGAATTTAATTTCGAACGGATGAGCTTCTTTGAACAGAAAATCGTGGAAAAGGTGGCAAATGTTACGGAAAGCAAATCCATGATGGACCTGGAGGCTATCCGGGAGTTTGCCGTGAAAATCAGCAGTAGGCAGTAGGTTGTATGGAGAGGTGAGTTGGGAGATTGTGAGACGAGGAAGTCATGGGATGTGAGAGTGTTAACTGGTGCTCGGTCCTCGTTTCTCGGTGCTCGGTGAAAGATCAAACTAGATATATAATTCAAATAAAATACCTCGACGCCCTGCCGGCAGGTTGGGTGGGGTTGCACGTTACTGGGTCAAGGGACCAGCCTTCTCCGCCAATTGGCGGATTCGGCTAACAAAGCAAGGAGCATGGGAATGTATGAAGCGTTACAAGTATAAATGTTTGCAGTCAAAAACCAAAATCCGTTACCGCATAACGACCCGGGCCTGGTCTGGGCGATATCGTGACCAAACCATGAACAACATTTTTCCTGCAGGAAAACCCTACATGGGGAGCACAATTCCAGGCGAAGTCCCAAAAACCTATTAACTGATAACGGATAACATTTAACTTAATCTTTTCTCCATCTTCACTGCTGTACCGTATGCCAGCAATTCGGCTGCTGCTTTCATCACGGTTGAGGTGGTAAAACGAAGACAGACGATTCCATCGGCTCCCAGCGTTTCCGCCTCAGCAATCATCCTGTCGATGGCCTGTTCTCTTGATTCCGCCAGCATTTTGGTATATTCAGTAATTTCACCACCAACAAGGGTTCTGAGACCGGCAACAATATCTTTGCCAATATGTCTTGCACGTATGGTGTTCCCTCTGACTATACCCAACGTCTGGGTAATTGAATAATCAGCAAATTCATCTTGTGTGGTAATATGCATTTCTCTTTGATTTGATAGTTAACGATTGCTTATTATTTGTCAACATTTTTTGAATAGTGATCATCCTCTTTATTCTTCATTCGGTCAGTGATCACCTTGATCAGAAGAAGACCAAGGCCCAGTATTGCCACCAGGCCGATCAATCCAAACGGAAAGGCAATGATCAAGCCAACAATCATGGCAATGATCCATATGATGGCAACAATTGCCAGCAGGAAATATCCAATGTATTCCATCATGTTAAGGTTATTAGTTTATTATTCCCTTTAGACTTGTATTTACCCCTGAAGTTCATGAACAAACCGGATAATCCAATAACCGATCCATCCGATAACAGCAATGATCAGGGTCAGTTTTTTTATCCTTAAACTCAGGTTTACGTTAATCTTCCTCCCGGTGATCGTTTCAAAAATCAATATTAGAAGAACGATCAGCAATACCGCATAGAGGATAGGCCCGAAAAAATGATGCGAAAAAGAGCTTCTCAGATCGAAATGGGCAATTTCATAAAAAGAGTGAGTCAGTCCGCATGTAGGACAGCTATATCCGGTCAGGCTTTTGAAATAACAATCAGGTAAAGGAAGCCGGTCCGGATTTACCACAGTAGGTGCCACCAGGATGAAAAACAGTAAGACAATAGCCAATAACCTGCCTGGAATATATAGCGCTCGATTATTCCGCACCTTAATCCGTATGGTCAGCAGGTCGGTTGAGATCATTCCGGTTGCTTTAGTCCAGTTTATTATATTACGCTGTGTCAGGTTTTTTCAACTTCTCCTCCTGTTTCCGATGCCGGAAAAACATTGAACTCGGGTCCGAACTGACTGAGAAATTCCACGCTGAATGCCCTGAAGGTATAGGAAACCGGCAGGAAAACAACGGATCCGAGGTAGGGAATAATCAGCAACAGTATACCGATGCAACAGGTCATTAATCCAAAAACAAGAACACAGCAGATCGTAACAAGGATCAGAAAGAAGATGATGATCCCATAGAGGAGGAAATAGCCGAAATACCGGCTCATTAACGGGAGAAACCGTCCCCATGCTTTTGTAGCGGATATCCTGTGTTTGAACATGACCGGTACAACAAAGTCTTTCAGAAACAGGGATATATAGCTGGTAATGATAAAAAAGGTTAAAAAGAGCAGGACCATTCCCATGATTGTATAGACTTTCTGTGCACCGGTTATATCCCCCTGAATCATTTGAGCGATCAGTCTGAAAAAAAACAGCACGATCAGGATGATTGTTGCAAACACGATGATTCCATAGACCAGGCGCCAGAGGAAGAGGGAATCTCCTTCTCTCCGGTATTCATGCCATGGCTTGGTGACTTCCGCTTTATCATGTACTACATTGTGAAGGAACATGAATCTTCCGCGTGATGAGAGCCAGGCAAACACCACAATGATAATGATAACAAACAGGACCCCGAACAGGATCAGTCCAGCCCATGCAGGGTGTGCCATTAACCAATCCCATGCGACAGATGGGAAATCTACAATGTCCTTAAAACCGTGATGGTGGTCCCATTTGTTGCTTCCTCCTCCACTTCCTCCAGGTCCGTCGAGCAGCATAGCAAGGAATGCAGTGAATCCGACAACAAACCATTTCCCAAGATCGAAAGGCTGAAAGAGTGCTTTTTTCATGCGGTCCCAGCCGCGTGATAGTGCGTCAAAATAGGTAATATTCATAACGATTGAATGTTTGGTTGTAATTTAATGGTTTAGCTGAATGATCTTCTTATTACAAATGCAAAAGATCATTTTTTCAAAAGCTCAACAACAGAGCTGATCTTCAGATTCATCGGAAACGTAAACGTTTGTGCTCCCGATGTTGAAACCGTACTTGGGGAAGTGCTTTCCATGGCAGATTTCACAAATATCCCTTCTTTGTAGGCGAAATACCAGGTTATTACTCCCTCTACATCCCCTTCCGAGGTAAGTGTTATCCCCTGTGCACTCTGAGAACCTTCCCTGGAGCCACTTAACTGGGAGACGATCTTCACACATTCATAGCCGCCAATGTTTTCTATTCCTTCAAACGTGTTGTTACTTTCAAGGATCATAATTACCTCCTCATTTTCGGAAACCTCGGTGATGGTATCGGTTTCAGACCAGGTATCCCCTATCTTGATCTTCTTTCCGGGAAGATCGGGAAAAAATTCCTGGAAATGAAGTGCGATGCTACGGCTTCCTGCCTGTGCAATGGAATATTTGATCGGTTCAGCCCCGGAAAGATCAAGCTCTTCGCCTTTATCCGACAGGTCCATCTTGAACCGTTTCCCCAGTATTCCGCTTACATCCGCTGAAATGTTCATCATGGGACTTCTGACAAACATTCCCATAGTATCGATGGTGATATCCAGTCTGAGCTTCCCCTCTGAGACGGATACAGGCTTCATATTAAACGCCAGAATCTGTTCAATATCAGCACCAATTGATTGACCCTGGATTTCCATTGTCTGCTTTATATCACTCTCTGACCGGTAAGAGAGTCCTGTTTCCGGTGGTAATTTATAAGATAGGGTTAAACCCGTTTCCGGGCTCTCTGCCAGCGGTTTTTTCGCAGCACAACCGGCCAGGAAAAAAATCACCGGCAAAAAGAGGACTGCCTGTATCAGTAAGCCGCAGGTTTGTTTTTTCTTCATCGTTAATTAAAATTAAGATTAATAAATGCAATGATATTCATTCTAAATGGGTCAAACAAAATATGAAATTTAAGGGACTTTATCAATGTTCTCGTTCAATAATATTATATTCTGTTAAAAGATTTACAATAGTCGTCAGACGAATCCAAATCGTCTGACGACATATATTTACTCGAAATATACCTTCAGTTTATTCGCTTCTTTGGTGTCTATGATCCAACCTTAATAGTTATCTTTTTTGAATCTTTCCCTCCCATTTTTGATTCAACCGATGGTTCTATCCAACCGTTTGAACCATTCATCTTTACCAACCCACGGAATTTCAATGTTTCTTTGCCTTTTAGCCGGAATTCTGTATCCTTTCCTGCAATGGATTGATAGGTTGAGCTGTTATCGAGCGGATCAAAGATCGTAACATCTTTCATCAGGTCAACGATTTCAATGTTATCCGATGAATTGATGGTCAGTTTATCTTTTATTGCTCTTTCGAGTTGCACGGACCGATCTGATGCGGTTGGATACACCCGGTCATTCTTCACCCACACTTCAAGCCAGTAAAGATCGTCTGTTTCGGGTTTAATGAGCACCTTATCTATCTCTATTTTAGGAAACTGGCTGGCACAGTAGAGGACGAATTTTGTATTCTTTTCCGCTTCCATTTCAATGTACCTGGAAGGTGGCGTTCTTCGCATGTGTTTTTTGGGTGATCCACCGATCCAGATTTCTCCCAAGTCGGGGTGGTTAACCTTATGCGGGTCTATCCAGCCTTCACCGGTCAGTTCAAGATCAATCCACGTTAACATTTCCTCATCAGAAACTCTTCCGTCACCATCCTGATCTGCATCAAATGCCGGAGTACCCCACAACTCAATCAGGTAGGAATATGCACCCAGCATATAATAGGTAGCTGCATGCGCCTGACCGGAAAGTCCTCCAATAACGGGACTATAATTTTTTAATATCCGGGCACCGGATGTCACTATGTCTGTCTGAACATCCATATCGTGCTGATAATCAGCAGTTACCTGCCGGTTGAACAGTTGGGCATACTTATTCGTTTTGCGCATTTGTTCCAGTCTCTGCTCAATTTGTTCATCTGCTTCCTGGCGTTGCTCCCGGGAAAGATTTCTCCGGCTTTCCGGTGGTGCCTGGAACATGATCAATCTACCGGTGTTGTGGTAATGGAAAGAAGCGAATATATTTGGATGTACGAGCTGAAACTCAAACACATTCCGGGTTTCTGACTCCGACATGGGATATGGGTTACCTGACTGCAGGTCCCATCCATAGGGAAAATTCCTGTTTGGATCGGGTCCGCCGATATCATCTTCATTGATCATCCCATCCCCATCGTTATCAAAACCTTCAGAGCCGATTCTACGAAACCTCATACACTCCTCTTCAGGATCAGCTACCAGTAAAAATCTCCTCTTGTCCGGTGAAAGTTTAAACATACCATCCGGATCTTCAATATACATGTCTGACAATTCCCCATCACCATCCACATCCTCTGTTTGATCTTCATCATATAAACCATCCCCATCATTATCTTCAGGACGGTAGGTCTCCCTTGGGTTATTTGCTGTATTCGGCTGTGTGACATAGGAATCATTGGCATCAACATTTAATCCCGGAAGGATATAAAATGTTGTACTTTTAACCAGTTCATTGACAAAGGGATCGTAATCATAGCGGGTAAGGAGGTACCACATCAGGTATAGTGAACAGGTTATACCGTTCACTTCATTCCCGTGGATTGCGCCATCGACCCACATGGCTGGTTTCGAACGATGATCACCGGTGGATTTTGCTGTGATGGTAATCAGGTACTGATCCCTTCCCATCCTGCTTTTTCCAATACTTTCAATGTCAGAAAGATGTGTATATTTCTTCTGGATATCATGCATTATCCCGGTCCATTCCTCAAAGGAATAGTATCGTTTCCAGCTTATCGGAAAATCAAGCTCCCCGTGATACCCGCCCGGACTTTCCTGCTTTTTATCCTGTGCGAAGAGGGGCATACCCATCAGAAAGGCAAGGATGATCAGCATGTTATAAACAACCTTTTTTTGACAATATGTTCGTTTTTTCATGATTTGCCCTCCTGTTAATAGATTATTGATTTAACCTTTGTACCGCCTTTCTGGGATGACAGGATCACCTGTAACGGGACATCTCCTTCTACGGCAATTACCCATTTCACCACCCGTCCGGGTCCGGTCTGTTTCTCTCCTGGCTGGTCATAACTTACACGTTGTCTCATGTACTGGTACATCATGGGTGAGTAGGGTGTAAAGCTTCTTTGTCGGGCCTGACTGGTAGAGAGTGGCTCCCTCCCGGGTCTGTATCCCGGGATTCTCATTTTCCCTTCCAGCACTCCCAATTTCTGATAAGGTGTACCCTGAAGAAAGGTTATTTTATCACGATCGCCCACCAGCCAGATCACATCAGGCCGGTTGCCTGCCAGCTCCGCTCCCTGGCCAATATGTGTTGCCAGTTTACCCTGGTTCTCAACCTTAACCGTAACCTCAACCACCTTATATTTACCAGCTCCACTACCTTTCTTTACAACAACATTATCTTCATTACCCGAAGCGGTAGCCATCTGAGCTTTATTGGTAGTGTAAAGTATTTTCGCTGTTGCATCCGTAATCTCCACCTCCGGGAGCAGGGTAGCCCGGAATAATTCGAACTGCCAGTGTTTTTCACAAACATTCATCAAGGGTTTGCCCGGAAAGGCATTGTTCGTCCCAACGGGTGATTTCCATCCGCCAATCTCTCCCTCACCCAATTCGGGATGATTAAAGGGTTTCCAATCGATAAAATAATCCCCTCCGTAATGTTCGTCCTGATAGTTCAGCAGTTCTCTGTTCCGGTTCAAATAAGCATCGTCCCCTTCAAATTGAGGAAAATCATCGATATCATTCATGGGATTCCATAGTTCAGTAGTTACGGAATAAAGGCCATATTGCATATACATCCAGTCGGATGCCATTCCGTAGTTGTATCGCTGATCCCTCTCCTCATTATAGCTTACTCTCCATCCACGAGGCAACTCATACCCCCGCTGTTTTGCATATTTGTTAGCCGAGGTCTTTTGCAGCTCTTCCCTGTAATGAGCCAGTGAATCCGGATACAACCAGGCTTTGGGCACTTCCTCTCCAAGAATTTCCAGGTACTTCTTCCCCATGATCATGTCCATTACAGCCACATCTTTGGGATGCAGATTCTGGTGGGGCGAGGTACCCAGAGGCCTGTAAGTAAAGCCACCGGATGTATGATAATACTGTCCCATGAGGATGTTGGTGTGGTTTGTAAAAAATTCTGCGATTGCATGTGCTTCAGGTGATGAGGTCGGGTATTTACCGCTACCACCCTGCATACCATCCTCGCTGAACCATACTTCCGGGAAATTCCGGTTTACATCGATACCCCTCTCTGAATCTTCTCCCCGCTTACCATCCTTATCGTTGTCCTTATCTTCGGTTATCACGGAATACCTTTCTTTCGTTGTTTTTTCATTATTGCCGAGTCTTACCATTAACCTCGGATCCACGTCATCTTTCACATACCTGCCGTTGGGATCTTTATACCGGAATTGTGTGTAATATCCATCCCCATTCAGATCATCAGGGCCATCCTCATTGATCTTTCCATCACCATCATTGTCTATTTTCTCGCTGTTTTGCCGCTGGGCAATTCCCAGTTCAACACTGTTATAGACACCATCCGGATTAACGACCGGGCAGATGTAAAAAACCTTTTTATCAACAAGTTCTTTTATCTGAGGATCTGTTTCATAACCGGTAACCAGCTTGTCGATGATGTAGAGACAAACTTCAGTTCCGGTGTATTCGTTTCCATGCATACTGCCACATATCCACTGTCCCGGTTTCCCCTGGTACGGTTTCATAGCTGGAACATTTTTAACCCCCTCCTTCCTTATATTCCTTAAATCAATATACCCGTCGAGGGTGGTTCCTGTCTTCATATCCGAAATAACCATCACATAAATCGAACGGTCGAAGTTGCTTTTACCGATTTCAATTAATTCCGTAATGGAAGGATATGCTTTTGCAATATCCTTCAGGTACTTCACAGTGCCCGTATATCCGTGGTAGGTATCAAAGGATATGGGCACTTTTTGCCCTGAGCAAACATTGGACTGGCCTGTACCATACAGAAGGAACAGTCCAGTGAGCATTAATAGCTTCAAATAACGACTTCCCATAATTAAACTCTCCCTGAATTTTAAAAGTTAGAAATGACTTTGAGTTGTTGAATGTAAAGAATTAAAAGTAACAATTATATAACAGTTGTGCTATGATGAATAACATATATATTTGTTCTATGGGAAGAAACAAAGAGATCTATTGCTCAAACCGATCTGAGTGGCACGGCTGGCTTGCAAAAAACAGTATGACGGAAACTGGGGTCTGGTTAATCTATTACAAAAAACACACCGGCAAACCAAGAGTTTCCTACGACGATGCCGTTGAAGAAGCCATCTGCTTTGGATGGATAGATAGCACCATCCAGCGAATGGATGACGAGCGGTACAGGCAAAAATTTACACCCAGGAACAGGGAGAGCAAATGGTCAGCACACAACGTGAGGAGAGCAAACAAGATGATTCGCGAAGGAAAAATGATGAAAAAACAGTGGTACGAGGAGCTGTTTCAGAATTATGCTGAACACTATGACCGGGAACCGTTTACACAGGGGACCACCGGTGAAGTTGATTTTATTGAACAAGAGATAAACTTTAACCGGGATCTGAAGATTCTGGATATTGGTTGCGGAACCGGCAGGCATGCTATAGAGCTGGCAAAAAGGGGTTATGCAGTGACGGGCTTGGATCTGTCAGTAGCACAGTTAGCAAGGGCAAGGGAAAAAGCTGAAATGGAAAAGGTGAATGTTGATTTTCAGGAGGCTGATGCAAGGAACCTTGCCTTTTCTGATGAGTTTGACCTGGTCATCATGATCTGTGAAGGGGGATTTTCATTGATGGAGACAGATGAAATGAATTATGCTATTCTGGAAAGTGCCAGCAGGGCGCTTAAAAAGGGCGGCATACTCATTCTTACCTGCCTGAATGCCCTGTTTCCTCTTTACCACTCGGTAAAAGAGTTCATGGAAAAAAACGAACAGAAATCCGGAAAAAACAGTTTTGATCTTATGACACTGCGGGACCAGTCAAACCATGAAATTACCGATGATGACGGTTCAAAAATGATGCTTAACTGCAACGAGCGGTATTTCCTTCCCTCAGAAATCACCTGGTACCTGCAAAACCTCCGGTTCGAAAACATTGGCATTTATGGTTGTAAACTGGGAAACTTCAGCAGGAAAGACCCGCTTACAACAGAAGATTTCGAGATGCTGGTTGTGGCGGAAAAAAGTTGACAGGAAGGGGATTGGCGAGTATAATAAGGAGAGAAGTGAGGTGGAACAGTTATATGTAATGCCATGGGCATCCCTTCTTGATTAGTGATACGTTATGCCATAGGCATCACTATGTGATTAGTAATTTATTCAGTTGTGCTGATTATCGGAATATGAAAAAAGTTCTGCTCGGGATTTTAGTCATCTTTATCGTCTGGGTCGGTTATATGTATATAAACCTGAAACCCAAAAAAGGTCCTCTTTCACCTAAAATAACTTTTTTGCAAAGTCAACCGTTAATAGACGGTATTCTTGATGAAAATTTAAGGGATCACCTGCAAAAAAGGAAATATGATTTCAGATTCAATTTGAACTTTTTTAAAGGATCTGCAGGATCAAATTACCGGCTTGCATATGGAACAGATTTTATTTACCTCTATCTTGAGGCGAAAGCCGATAGTTTTATCTGCCGGGATAGAGGTTATCAGAATGGAGATGGTTTCATTCTTACCATTTCGAACAGGATACCGGGTAAAAATAAAACGGATGAACATTATGTGATGGGATTTTCATCTCAATACGAACCGGATCAGGAGTGGGCAAAAAAAATTCTATGGAACTACAATGGAAATGTTATGCTCTACAGACTGCCGGAGGATGTTCTTTTTGAATTCCAGGCAAAAGATGGCAGGATTGGATTTGAAGTTGTTATCCCATGGCCGATTATTTACCCCTATCACCCATTTTTATCAGCGGATATTGGTTTTAACCTCTGGTTTGTAAAAGCACATCCTGGTAAACGTTTCCCGAATGTACAGGGTGTTGCCTTTGAGTTCCCCTCCGAAACCGGGGCAAGAAGGTATAGACAAGTTGTTTTTGAACAGCCAAAAATTGATCAAGGTTGTCAATCTTACCTGATACTTGATAAAAATCACTGTTTCCATGGTGATAATATACAATTCAATGCAACTGTTTTATCTGCCCAACCATTGAAAGAAAAGCTTCAAGTAGTTGTTTTTGATGAAAGTAAGGAGTTGGTTGCAAAAACGGTATTCACAATAGATACGGAGGCTGGAATATCAAATAAGCGGTTTATTTTCGGTGCTCACGAAATATCACCGGGCAACTATAGTATTGAATGGTTGGGTACTGTAAGCAACTCATCGGGGAAATTGGACCTTACTGTTTTTCCTGAATTTGATTACACAACAATTGTTGAAAGACTGGAAAAACTAAAAACAAATATCAAGGAAGGAAGTTACACCACTTTCAGGTTTTATATTGAGGAAATTGATCGAAAACTGAATAGGCTAAAAGATTATGAGAATTACCCTGAAGGGTCGACTGATATAACCGATTTACTGGATTACCTTAAATTCATGGAGTCAGGGAAGGACACCATCTCGGTACAGACCGGTATCTTCAGAAGAGCATTCTGTTCTGAACTGGACAGCACACTGCGACCCTATAAAATAAAGATTCCTGAGAACTACAACAAATCCGAAAAATATCCACTGCTGGTTTTTTTACACGGAAGCGGGAGAACTGATGAAGACATGTTCGACAAATACCATCGTTACCTCAGTCAGAACAATCTGATTCAAATTGCACCAAATGCAAGAGGAGTATCTCACTATTATGGAACACCAGAAGCTCAATTCGATATCAAAGAGGCAATTCAGGATGCTATCCAAAATTATAGTGTAGATACAACAAATATCGTTCTTACAGGCTTCTCAATGGGTGGTTATGGTGTTTACCGTACATACTTTGAAAATCCGGGATTGTTTAAAGGATTGGCAATATTTTCAGGGATGCCTAAAGTTGGTCTGTTAAGAAGATCCGGAAAAGGGGAATACCCGAATTTCCTCAAAAAGAAGAACTATGAAAAACTGACCGGTGTGCCGATCTTTATTTACCATGGAAAGAATGACCTGAATTGTCCTTTTGAACTAACCAGGAAATTTGTTGATAAACTATTGGATTCAGATGCAAGTGTTCAAATGGCTTTCAATGAAGGTACCGGTCACTCTTCACCTGATAAAACGGAAATATTAATCCAGTATTACAGCTGGTTAAACAGGTTGATAGCATCAAATGAGTGACTAGTGCCTGGGTAACATTGTTCAATGTTCCATCCTGACGATCATAAAATTCGGTCAGGATTTCTGAGAAGCGATATGGTGCTCGGCAAAAGAAAGAAATGAGAAGTGAGAAAGGGAGAGGATGAGACTCAGTGACTAAGGGACGAAGAGATGCGTCGTGTTATTCGGCAGTCAGCAGTATGAACTTCGTCTGACCACTAAGCGATGGATTGTGCGAAAGAAAGCTGGTCTGACGAATAAGACATAAGGTAAAAAAGATAAAGTAAATTGCCGATTGGATGTTGCACCGAAGGTCCGCTTTATAGGGAAGTTCCACTTTTATCCGCCTTATAAACAAGAAGTACTAATTTAAAACGTATAAAATGAGCTTACAGGAATACCTTCTCCCCTACCTGATATCAAATGGGGTAGGGCTGATATTAATCTATGTTTGTTTCCGGTGGTTCAAAGCAGGACGAATCCTATTTGGTCTGATATTTCTTGCTGCAGGCCATTTCTCCCTTAGGTATCGGGTCAGCTTTCCCCTGTACAATATTCATGGCGATTGGTCTTTATCTGCTTTACCGTAATAAAATGAAAAATGAAATGTAACTTTACAGTCATTCACGTTCAAAAGATTATTTTCCATTGATGGAGAAAGATGCAATAGCTGATTTTATCCTGAAAAACTACGGTCTGCAAGGAGACATTACCCCCCTGGGCAGTTACATTGATACGAATTTCATGCTTGTAACGGATCAGCGGAATAAGTTCATCTTCAAACTCTCATCTCCAACCGACTCAATAGAGTTTCTCAGGGAGCAAAACAACATTTTACATATGTTGGCCGGGGCATTAGCTCCGGGCAGGCATTTCCCCAATGTAATTCAATCACTTGATAACAAAGAAATTGTACATTTTCATACATCCGATGGGCAAAAGCTGAATGGTCGGTTGCTCAGTTACATTGAAGGGGAATTTTTTGCAAACGTGGCTCATTCGTCTAAAATTCTTTTTGATCTCGGTGCATTTCTTGGAGAAATGGATCAGATCCTTCAGAAAGCAACAGCACCCCATATCGCCAACCGTACGCTTTTTTGGGATCTTCAAAACTTTCCTGAAATCGAAAAGTACATCAATCGCATTGAAGCCGTTTCTATTCGCCGGTTAGTCCGTTATTTCCTTCTTCAGTTTCGTGACACCGTGCAGCCGGTTTTACTGGATTTACGAAAACAGGTCATTCATTGTGATGCAAACGACTGGAACCTGCTGATCGGGGAAGGCAGGATTACCGGTATCATTGATTTTGGAGATATGGTTTTCTCTCAGACCGTCAATGAACTGGCGATTGCGCTGACCTATACAATCATGGGCACGAAAGATCTCATTGGCACAGCTATTAAGGTAATAAGGGGATATCATTCCGTTTTACCACTCGAGGAAAGAGAAATCCGGTTGCTCTATTATCTCATTGGAACCAGGTTATCAATCAGTCTCTGCATGTCAGCCCGGACTAAAAAAGCAGATCCATCCAATAAACACGCTGCTATCAGTGAAAAATCCGCCATTGATCTTCTTACGCGATGGATTGAGATCAGCCCGCTGCATGCAACGAACAGGTTCCTGGAGGTGTGCGGTTATTCCCCCTCTTTAGAGAAGGATCACAACCTGCATCTGAAAAAGCGTCAGACTTATTTTAGTTCAGTCCTCAGCCTGAGCTATGACGAACCAATCCGGATGGTGAAAGCAGCCTTTCAATACATGTACGATGACCGGGGAAACACCTACCTCGATTGTGTAAACAACATTTGTCATGTTGGACATTGCCATCCAAGGGTGGTTGAAGCGGGACAGAAGCAGATGGCAAACCTGAATACAAACACACGGTACATTTATGATGAGCTGAACAGGTATGCTGAAAAGCTCTGTTCCACTTTTCCCGATGAACTGAACAAAGTTTTCTTTGTAAACTCGGGAAGCGCAGCAACTGACCTGGCATTGCGATTAGCCAGGACCCACACAAAACGGGAAAATATCATTGTCGTAGACCATGCCTACCATGGGAATACATCCTCGGCAATTGAGATCAGTCCCTACAAGTTTAATGGTAAGGGTGGCATGGGTTGTGTTCCAACAACGCTTAAAACGATGATACCAGACACCTTCCGCGGGAGGTACCGGAAAGATGATCCGGATGCCGGGTATAAATACGCTGCTGATGTTGAAGATATCATCGGTAGATCAGGACAGCAGGGAAAACATGTTGCTGCTTTTATCTGCGAATCCATCATTGGTTGCGGGGGGCAGATAATGTTACCTTCAGGTTATCTTCAGGAAGCATACCGGATGACAAGAAAAAACGGGGGGATTTGCATTGCAGATGAAGTGCAGGTCGGATTTGGCCGGGTGGGATCAGCTTTCTGGGGATTTGAACTTCAGGATGTTGTTCCGGATATTGTTATCCTGGGTAAACCGATGGGGAATGGACATCCCCTGTCAGCTGTGGTGACAACCAAAACCATAGCCAGTTCTTTTGAAAATGGAATGGAATTCTTCAGCTCTTTTGGTGGAAACCCGGTTTCCTGTGCTATTGGAGAGGCAGTTCTCGATGTGATCATGGAAGAAAAACTCCGGGAGAATGCGTTGGAAACAGGGAGCTTTTTACAATCCGGATTGATTGAAATGCAAAGAAAATATCCAATAATTGGAGATATCAGGGGATCCGGGCTTTTTCTTGGTATTGAATTTGTAATGGATAGAGAAAGCCTTAAACCGGCTACAAGTGAGACCAAACGGATTGTTGAGGAGATGAAAAAAAGGAAAATTCTGGTAAGTACAGATGGCCCTTACCAGAATGTGATTAAATTTAAGCCCCCAATGGTTTTTGACCGGGCGAATGGAAACCATTTCCTGGTTAACCTGGAAGATGTAATTAAAAATAGTTAAATGTCGTTTTCAATGAAGTTATTCCGTGTTGTTATCCCGGCTGTTGTATTGTTTTTTTTCATGGTTTCATCTGATCTGGAAGAAACCACCGTTGTTATTAAATTCCATAATATCAGGGGTGAGGATGGAAACATATTGATCTCGATGTATGACGCTCCGAACCAATTCCCATACCAACCGAAGTGGAAGTATATGATATCAAAATCCAGGTTAATGGAGCAGGAGAACCGGTTTCACATAAAGGAAGTTAAATCCGGGAAGTACGCTATTGCTATTTTCGATGATGAAAACTGTGATACGGTAATGCAAAAAAATTTCCTGGGTATACCAAAAGAGGGCTATGGGTTTTCAAACAATCCCAAACCATCCATCAAGGGAGCACCTGATTTCGAGGACTGCACCTTTGCTGTAAGTGAAGGGACAGAGAACCTCGTGGAGATTGAGCTTCAATATCTATTCAGAAAGCCGGATGAAGAGATTCCTTAGACCGAGTCAGTAATACTAAAAACAAAACAGGATCAGCAATGAAAAGAAACCATTTATTCAGAAAAGGAATCAGTGGTGTGCTGCCATTGATCTTCATGGCCCTCATCATCTTCTCCTGTACCAGGCAGGAGGATGATCGGTTGCCCAACGTAGTCATCATATTCATTGATGATATGGGGTATGGTGATATTGGGTCATTTGGCGCAACGGAGTATGCTACACCGCACCTTGACAGGTTAGCATCGGAGGGAATGCGGTTCACCAATTTTTATGCAGCACAGGCTGTTTGCAGTGCATCAAGGGCTGCTCTGCTTACCGGATGCTACCCGAATCGCATTGGAATTTCCGGCGCATTGGGACCAAATGCCCGTGTGGGTATCAACGAAGATGAGGAGACAATCGCAGAACTCTTGAAGAGCAAAGGGTACGCAACCGGCATTTTCGGGAAATGGCACCTGGGACACCATGAACAATTCCTGCCGCTTCAACATGGATTTGATGAATACCTGGGCCTGCCCTACTCGAATGATATGTGGCCAGTCTATTATGATGGAGGAGCAATTAAGAATAGTTCCATCAATCCACATCGCAGAAATTACCCGGTTCTTCCCCTGATTGAAGGAAACGAAAAGCTTGAAGAGATCAGGACGCTCGATGATCAGGCTAAACTGACGACCCTCTATACGGAACGTGCGGTTGATTTTATCCGGCGGCACCAGAGTGAACCATTCTTTCTCTATCTTCCCCATACCATGGTTCATGTTCCATTGGGGGTATCTGAAAAATTCAAAGGGAAGAGCGAACAGGGATTGTTCGGTGATGTAGTAATGGAAGTTGACTGGTCCGTCGGCCAGATCCTGAATACATTAAAAGAACTGGGACTGGATAAGAACACACTGGTCCTGTTTACCAGCGACAATGGTCCCTGGTTGAATTACGGGAATCATGCAGGTTCTACCGGTGGGCTCAGGGAAGGTAAAGGAACCAGTTTTGAAGGTGGACAGCGTGTTCCCTGCATTGTCCGCTGGCCCGGTGTAACAGAAGCCGGAACAATAAGCAATATGCTGGCTTCAACCATTGACATCCTGCCTACTCTTGCTGAGATAACCGGAGCGTCATTGCCCGATCATATCATTGATGGTGTAAGCATACTACCCTTGCTCCAGGGAGATGAAACAGCAAACCCAAGGGATCACTTTTACTATTACTACCAACGTAACGCACTGGAGGCTGTACGAAAAGACCACTGGAAGCTGGTATTGCCTCATACTCATCGAACCTATGAAGGAGTGTTGCCTGGAAACGATGGTTTCCCAGGTCCCTATGCCTGGAAAGAAGCAGAATATGCGCTTTATGATCTCAGGAGGGATCCGGGAGAACGATATGATGTGAAAGATCTTTATCCGGAAATCGTAGCAGAAATCGAAACACTGGTCGAAAAAGCCCGGCAAGACCTGGGCGATGACCTGACCGAACGAACAGGAAAGAATGTGAGGGAAAGTGGCAGACTGGAGGATAACGAAAAATAGGCAAATGCAGGGATTGAATGTTTCCAGACCACCAATATAAAGCACCATCCAAAACCGGATCTCTTTTTATCTGTTTGGTAAGTTATCTTATCACGCTTGTTTTCTGTGTCCTGATCCTGCGGCATACAGACCGTGGCAATCCACTGGTTAACGCGGCGACACTTGATCTTTTCGCCACAATCCTGATTTTTGCAGTGAGCTTCACGTTTAATAATTCCAGCCTATACGACCCATACTGGAGTGTTGCACCCTTTCCCATTCTCCTCTACTGGAGTCTTTCGACAGGAAGTGATCTGCTTTCCTTGCGGCAAATAGTAATTCTGGTGCTTGTACTTCTCTGGGGAAGCCGCTTGACATTTAACTGGATCAGGCGCTGGAAAGGGTTGCAGGATGAAGACTGGCGCTATGCCAATTTTCGAAAAAAGTATACACGCTCTTACTGGATCGTCAGTTTTTTTGGGATCCACCTGTTGCCTACGGTTGTGGTTTTCCTGGCCTGCCTCTCACTCTACCCGGCAATTGTTATCAAACCGGCTTCATTGGATCTGTTCGATCTGGTTGCCATCGGGGTAACCCTCTGTGCCATATTGATCGAAACCATTGCTGACGAGCAGTTGAGGAAATTCCTGCTCAGACCAAGCGGTCAATCCTTTTTATCATCCGGATTGTGGAAGTACTCCAGGCACCCGAACTATTTTGGTGAAGTCCTGTTCTGGATCGGGTTGTTCCTCTTTTCTTGCGAATCAGGCTCCTTCTACGGGTGGACCCTTCCAGGCCCGTTCGGTATGGTCATACTCTTTCTTTTTGTCAGTGTGCCCATGATCGATAAACGAATGCTGCAAAGAAAAGAGGGATATGAATCGTATATGGAAAAAACCTCCGCGTTGGTTTTCTGGAGGGTGAGAAATTAGTCACTGACCAATTTCTTAGTTAAATGTTAAATGTTAATAGTTAATAGGTTAGCGGTCCCTTTTTCTGAAAATAAATCATTAATAATGAACCATTAACCATTAACTTTTCCCGTAAGGGATGCCTTCGGCATAACAATTAACATAACCATTCAAGATTTTTCTCTATTTTCCAAATGGAAAGCCGATCTGCAGTTCCACCAAAAGGTAAAAACGCACAGCCGGAGTTATCGGGCTGTGCCAGGGTTGTCCCTGTTCATCTTCCCAATAATACCCATGCTTGCAGGAATAATCCGTATATCCGAAGATTTCCAGAAATCGGTAGATCGTGCATGGTATAACAATCCGCCATAGTAGTATCTGAAATGCGTGGTAATGAATATACTTTGGAATATGCGTAATTCAATTGATACAGCCGGTCCATACTCAAGCAAGCCAAGGGGGTCAACCTGCCACATGATCCGTTCGACCTTGCTGTCAACTATGGGATCCGGCAAAATAGCATTGTTCCCTGTTGAAAAACCTTCGCCCGGGAGTGACAATAAGAAAAGGCTAATCGTGCAAAAATAACCGGTCAATCTGGTAATATATCTATTTAATAAAAACATATTACCTTTATTTGTTTCAGTAAACTTACAAATCTTTATCCTTACTGCATTCTCAATGTGGAATATAAACATCCAAAAAAGATGGATACATTAATGAATACTTCCTCAGAAAAATACCTGAAATACAGCCTCGGACACATGTTGCCACCCATTGCTGTCTACATGGGATATTTTTTCATGCTGGTTGGTATTCCAAGTATCATTTTTGGTAACCCCTTCCTCGGGGGAGGGGTTATTCTGTTGGGAATGTTTATCAGTTTTACTCTTCGGGGAGTGATCATTGATGTGCAGAAAAGGGAGGTGTTAACGTATACTAGCATTATCTGGATAAAAAGAGATAAAGTGGTAAATGATCTTACTGATTACAGGGTCATTACGGTGAACCGGTCATCCATGAGCTACCGTTCCTATAGCTGGTCGAACAGGTCGGCTGTCTTTACCAACTACTATTATACCCTCTTCCTGTCAAAAGACACAAACAAAAGAGGCATTCCGGTAGCTACGTTTAAAAAGAGGGAAACTGCCCTGGAGGAAGCACAAAAACTGGAGAAATTGTTTGATCTGAGACTGCAGGCAACAAGAATGTAGCCCTTTATAATTCCGGTATTCGGTGTTTGGTTACCATGCCCGTTTCGTTATTCGAAGTTCGTCAGTCGTAAAATAATGAGATTATAAATTGTCGACCCGAGACTCCATATCCAAAAGAATACCCATCTCTACCATACTTTTCATGCCTGTGATCAGCAAGCAGCAGGTGGGTAACAAGAATACAGCTTGTGTCCATCCGTGCAAAAATTTATTTATTCACTCCGGAGAGCATGTAACACTACAGATTAACTAACTGTAACCCGAACTTCGTTACCGACTTACGATACTGGTTTCGTAACTGAACACCATCTAACATCAGACAGAATCTGCATACCCTATCCCGAACAAAAAATAACTTTATACAATACTCACTTCCTTCTATCATTTGGTTTATATTGAATTCAGAGAATTATAGTATGTTTGTTGAACAAAACCGTTGATTATGCACCTTGTACAACATTACCTTGTTCGAGTCAGCATCCTTATGTTTATTACCACTTTATTGCATTTATCCTGTAATCGTGCAGAGGAACCGGCCCCACCAGAGGACAGTCCATACATTCTGGTACTGGGGACCAGTCAGGACGGGGGATTCCCACAGGCTGGATGCAGCAGGGAGTGCTGCAGGAATGCCTGGGAAAATCCGGAAATCAGGCGGCTGGTTGCCTGCATTGCTATTGTCGACCCGGTGGATGGAAAGCAATGGATCATCGATGCAACACCGGACTTCCGGGAACAATTTTTCAAACTGGGACAAATTTCAGGAAATTACGGCAGGCAGTCGTTAACAGGTATCATTCTCACCCATGCCCATACCGGACACTATACCGGTCTGATACACCTGGGCAGGGAGGTGATGGGAACAGAGAATATCCCGGTGTATGCCATGCCAGGGATGAAGCAATTCCTGATGGAAAATGGTCCATGGAACCAGCTGGTAACCCTGAAAAATATCGAGATTCAACCCATGAAGAGTGATTCCTCCATTCAACTGAACGAAAGGATCTCAATTACTCCAATCCTGGTTCCCCACAGGGATGAATATTCTGAAACCGTGGGGATCCTGATTGAAAGTGATCAGGAAAAAGTCCTCTATATTCCTGATATCGACAAATGGGCAGACTGGGAAAGGGACATATGCACAATGATTTCATCGGTTGATATAGCTTTCCTGGATGGCACCTTTTACCGGAATGGGGAGATTCCCGGCAGGAATATGAGCGAAATCCCCCACCCTTTTATCGCGGAGAGTTATAAACAATTTGAGGGACTTTCGGCTGCTGACAGATCCAAAGTTTATTTCATACATTTTAACCATACAAATCCAGTAATAATTGAAGGGAGTGATGCCAGTAATGAAGTGATAAAGAGAGGATTCAATCTGGCAAAGGAAGGACAAATTATACCACTATAAAATATGAAAGCACTCACCTTTCAGGGTATCCGTGATATTCGTTACCGGGAGGTTCCTGATCCGCTCATTGTGACCCCCACTGATGTTATCATAAAAATCAGTTATTCAGCCGTTTGCGGATCAGACCTTCATGTATATCACGGGCGGGAAACAGGAATTGATACCGGTACGGTGATGGGGCATGAATTTGTCGGTGAAATCATTGAAACGGGATCAGGTGTAAAAAACTTCGGAAGAGGGGATCAAGTCATCAGTCCGTTTACAACCAGTTGTGGTGAATGTTATTTTTGCAGGAAAGGAATGACAGCCCGGTGTATTCATGGACAACTGTTCGGGTGGGTAGAGAATGGCAACGGACTGCAGGGTGTGCAGGCTGACTATGTCAGGGCACCACTTGCCGATTCAACGCTTGTATCGTATCCCGGCAACATCTCACCGGAGAAAGCCATGCTGGCAGGTGATATCCTATCCACAGGATATTACTGTGCAGATATGGCAGAGGTAAACCGGGATGGAAGCTATGCCGTGCTGGGTTGCGGACCCGTGGGATTACTGGCAATCATGAGTGCGATTGAAATGGGAGCCCGGAAAATATGGGCTATCGATTCCATTCCCTATCGCCTGGAAGTAGCCGGGTCTCTTGGGGCCAAACCGGTTAATCTCAAAAATGGATCGCCATTGGAAGAGATCATGAACAGCACAAAGGGTGTTGGAACAGACGCGGTGATGGAAGCCGTGGGTAGCCACGAAGCCACAAAACTTGCCTATGACCTGGTACGGCCGGGAGGCATTATTTCAACTGTCGGGGTGCATACTGACCCCCAGTTTGCTTTCTCTCCAATACAGGCGTACGATAAAAACATTACCTTTAAAATCGGCCGATGCCCGGCACGTTTCTATATGGAGAAGCTCTTGAAGAAAATGGAAGAAGGGAAGTTTGACCTGGACAGGATACTTACTCACCGGTATCCCCTTTCAGCGGGTGAAAAAGCATACAGGGTTTTTGACAGGAAGGAAGATAATTGTTTGAAAATAATTCTTGAGATATGATACCCTTATTCGAAAAATATCCAACGCTACAAGAAAAACTACCGTACGTCAGCCTGTGCGAGTTACCCACCCCCATACTTCATCTGACCAGGATAGGTGAACAACTGGGCATCAAGCACCTGTACCTTAAACAGGACGGATTGACCAGCAAGCACTATGGCGGAAATAAGATCCGGAAACTGGAGTTTCTTCTTGGTGAGGCAAAACAGAAGGGATCTAAAAAAGTCATGACCTTCGGGTATTCAGGTTCAAATCACGCTACAGCCACTGCCATTCATGCAAACGTTCTTGGAATGAAGAGCATCTCGATGCTTGTTTCCCAGAAAAATGCAGATTACGTGAGAAAAAACCTGCTGCTGAGTTATACAGGAAATGCCGAGATCCATCATTATAAAAACCGAAATGAGAGAGCAAGTGGTGAAAAGCTGCAAAAGCTCAAACACCTGATCCTGGATCGAAAACCGGTATACACCATCCCGCTGGGCGGGTCATCACCCCCGGGTATTACCGGGTTTGTAAATGCCGCTATTGAACTAAAGTCACAGGTAGATAAAAACCTGGTGCCAGAGCCGGACCTGATTTACGTTGCATTAGGAAGCGCAGGAACTGCGGTTGGTTTGTTCCTGGGTGTCAAGCTCCTCGGAGTGAAAACGAATATTGTTCCTGTTCGTGTAATCGAGCCTGAAATTACCGGAGAGGAGCGTATCCGTTCAGCATTTGATGATACCATTGCATTTCTTCGTAATCACGATCCATCTATTCCCCTTTTACCATTCAGCATGGATGACTTTCCTGTGCGAAATGAATTTTTAGGTGACGGTTACGGTAAATTCACCGAAGAGGGGATTCATGCCATACACTTACTTGGAGAGATGGAAGGCATACAGCTTGACGGAACGTATACCGGGAAAGCCATGGCAGCCCTGTTGCAGGATGCCGTATCCGGGCTGCTAAAGAATAAAACCGTTTTATTCTGGAATACCCTCAATGCACATGACTTTTCAGAGGAAATAAAAGATATCGACTACAGGATGTTACCCAAAAAAGTGCATTGGTTTTTCGAAACGGAAATACAGGATCCCTCCGGCAGCTCATAGATCCCATCATTGCCTTAGGTGAAAGCTTACCCCGGATGAGTAAACGAGTCGGTTGATTTAGCCGCGGTGTCTCGGTGTTGATCTGAATCCACCCAAGCTAGCTGATACCAGGTAAAACAGGAGATAGATGCCTTCTTTCATGTCCAGGCTCCCACCAAATATTTTGTTTTCCAGGAAACTAAAAATGGCGATTACAATCCCTACCAGGATGCCATGCAGGAGAAACTGTCCGCCTGCTTTCCTTGCAACCAACATGCCAGCAAAAAAAGCAAGGATGATGGTCAATAGGGGACTCAGCCACATGCCCAGCCATTCAGAAAACTGGCTTATCATTTCCATATCAGGTGCTCCCCGCTCTTTGAATGCAAGGATGAATGCGTAAACGGTTGCCACCAGTATCAGGACCAGAAAAACGATAACAACAACAGCTATTCCGGTAAGGATAGCCCGAAGCCAGAGAATTTTATTTGATGTATCAGACATGGGTCAATGATTTTTTTACGTGTAATTTCTTATGAGTAATAAGGTTGTTCACCCTTTTGTTGTTCCTTCTTTGTCTCAGGATTTTTTCCTGCTCATTCTCCTCAGGTATGCAGCAAGCCGCTTATTGTTTCCTTCCGTGGCGTAATCCATTGCGGTTTTTCCATGGTTGTCCTGTATGTTGACATCCGTGTAGGTTAACAAAACTTCCAATGCATGAAGGTGTCCCATTTTAAATGGATTCTTCAACGCATAGAAACCCAGTGCGGTTTTTCCCGTATCATCCTGAATGTTCGGGTCCGCTCCTGCTCCAAGCAAGAACAGGACCAGCCGGTGCTTCCCGTTCATCAACCCGGTGATCAGATGAAGGGATGTCATTCCTTCATCACCTTTTGAGTTCACGTCGGCACCCTGCTCAAGCAGTGCAGAGATGAAACCAAAGTCCGGGTTTCTCTCGCTGCATGCTGATCGGAATTCCCGGTTGAGTTTCTTCTGTCCCTGTTCATCGGGTTTCCTGTTTTTCAGAATGATCTCGCGGCTCACTTTAGTTTCCCTCAATTTCTTATCCAGTTTCCTGAATTTCAGGGTAGGGGTACCGGCCCTCTTCCCGGCTCCTATCTTTCTCCTGTAAGAGGCTATCCTGATCCGGTAGAAAAATAAAAACAGCAGTGGTTCGACAATCAGGACAGCAACCGGAATACCGACCTTCAGATACCAGAAATCCGTAATGGATTCAATGGGTTCAACATTCAGGTTATCCAGGATGAAGTACAGGGCAACAGCAAACCAGGGAAGTCCAAAAAGCAAAACCACAAATTTCACCATCCCATCCTTCATCGATACGATGAAAGTCACGAAAATAAAAACGATGACCCATAAAATCAAATGGATCCATGGATTCTCTATGATCGATTCAACCAGTGTATGTTCCATAATTCATTAAATAAAAAGATCCATTATTGTTAGATTTTGTATTTTCGTTAACAGCCTGACACGGGATGCTCCAGTTAACAAATCGATTGAAAAATTAGGAAAAAAAAAGGGAAAAAACAATACATACCACTGTACGCTATGAAAGGTTATTATTTTGCACCACTTTATGATCCGTTCATCAATCCTTTTCTGAAGAACCTGCGCAAGAAAATCCTGGAAATCGTCGTTGAATTAAAACCCGAATGCATCATTGATGTGTGTTGTGGTACAGGATACCAGGTGAAATTACTTAACCGCCATGGATTTTCAGCAGTAGGCATTGATCTTTCCAGTGAAATGCTTGCTATTTCAAAAAAAGGAAAGTGGAAGGCACCCTGTTTTAAGCAGGATGCAGCGGCGATTGATTACCCCGATGAAAGTTTTGATCTGGTATTGATCACCATGGCAT
Organism: uncultured Rikenellaceae bacterium; assembly: GCA_964481765.1. Classification (GTDB taxonomy): domain Bacteria; phylum Bacteroidota; class Bacteroidia; order Bacteroidales; family VadinHA17. Next base: position 30,690 of record CAYZVJ010000007.1, read on the forward strand.
TGCATGAAAAGGATCCTGCTTCAAGGCAAAAAATAGTAACTGAAATGGATCGGATACTCCAGCCAAACGGACATCTTTTAATTGCTGACTACTGGTTGAGTTCAGGTGCTCCGATGTTTGCCGGAAAAATTATCGGGTTTATTGAACGTCTTGCAGGAGGTGAGCATTATCAAAATTTCCGGAATTTTCAACACTCCGGAGGTTTAGAAGGCATAATTCCGGATTTCCGGTTCACACACATCCGGGATTACTTTTTTGGCAGGGGAACCATAATCCTTCGAATTTTTCAAAAGTAGCTATTATCAGGGCATTTACATTCCTGTTGCATCCAATTGATAAACACGCACATAGTCAATTTCCATTACGGCAGGGAAAGCCTCATCATCAACACCATCCACTCCTCCATACGTACCTCCTATCGCTATATTTAAGAGAAAATAAAAGGGTTTGTCAAATGGCCAATTATTCTGATCATGGGTACCAGGCTTATTATAGGTAAGTATAACATTGTCTACACTATCTATATAGAATTTCAGGTGCGTATACGTCATGATGAGGCCAAAAGTATGAAATTCCTCTTCAATAGTTGGTAAAGAGATATGCCCTGTTGTTATTGCATTGCCCAGGGTATGGTTATTACTTTCAGTATGTATTGCACTGCTGAAATGATCGGGGTTCCAGCTGACATATTCCATAATATCTATCTCTCCGCATAAGGGCCATGATGTTCCTTCCTGGATTGACCTGCCCAGCATCCATATCGCAGGCCATAAGCCCGATCCTTTATATTCAGGCATCTTTGCCCTTACCTCAAACCGGCCATAGGTAAAACTCTCCCTTCCGTTAATCCTTGAGGATGTATAGTCTCCTACATTCTGACCCGTACCTGTTTTCTGCGCGGTAATTTTTAATGTTCCGTCAGATACTGAAGTATTCTGGCCATCTGTATAGTTTTGCAATTCATCATTTCCCCATCCATTAGCACCTGTCTCATGAACCCACTTAGAATCATCTATCTCCGAACCGTCAAATTCATCTGACCATACCATTTCGTAATGATCAAGATAATCCGGATCATCTGCCTGAATGGTAATTTCTTTGAGTATGGTATTGGAAATCTGTCCCCTGCGTATTTCAAGCTCAATACCATATTTGCCGCCCATGGCAAGGTAAAGTACTCTCACTTCGCCTGGCACTCCGTTAAATTCCCTCCCGGGGTATCTCCAGAAAATGGTATCATAATCTCCTGTACTGATATCAGTTAATTTAACATGATTTGGTGAACCCGAAACAATTTCATACTCAAAGTCCGGATAGGGTGTGCTGTATTCAATACTGACGGTTTTGGTCACCGATTTTTTATTCTCGTCTTTACCCCATATCGTAAGCGTTACAGGGTATTCTCCCTTCAATGGATACAATATTGAATAGGTTAGCCTGTTTGCAGGTTGTTTATTTGTCTGTTCGCCATTACCAAAATCCCATTGCATGAAACCCTGATCTCCTGTGGTAGTGTTAACGAACCGCATAACATTTGGATCTTCTTCTGATACTTCATAGCTGAAATCAGGAGTAAATTCTGAATACTCCTCTTTCTGGCAGGACAATAATAATACACCCGAAAGGCTCGCAAAAATGGTAATGAATGTTATAAAAGAAAATGACTTAACCATATCCTGTCAAAGGTTAAGGTTATCCGATATGAAAAATAAAAAGAAGAGAGTTTTATACCGAAATATACAACTCTCTTCCCAAGGATTATATTTCTTTTCTACTGTTCGAAGTATTGCCAGTATAATTATCTGAAAATAATCCAGCTATTGTTAAATTAATTCAAACATCTTTACTTAACAACTTCAGGCTTAAAATGCCAGGTCCATCCAGTAGCCCAGGAATTGTCGGGGACATAAAGGATCATTTCATCCTCTGTTAGTGATATTATCTGATAAACTCCATCGTGATTACCAATATCATAACCCGGAGTAATACCACCACCAAGAATATTAGGACCATTTACATCAAGTATCTGGTTTTTCACATCAAGCACAAAACTTCCAACCTCAGGAGTTCCAGCCGGGTCAGACAGATAGGTGTAATTTGCAGCACCATCCAGATCGAAAGTCATCGAACCAGTGGCATCAATAGGTGGCATATCACCTTCTCCTGCATTCCACCAGAGTTCAGCCCAGTTATAGGGAGCTGACATATACCAATAGTTAATGCCACTACCCGGAGCACCTGCAAATACCCATGTTTTGCCTGTAGAAGTGTTATCGCTCACAAGGTCATACCAGTCCTGGTTAAGTGGATGGTCGAGCACGTCAACCTGAACATCAATGGTCTTGGAAAAGAATTCTTTTCCAAGTGTACCTGAATAGGTGAATGTTGCAGTTCCGGGAATGGGCCAGATAAATGTAACTTTATTTGTCAGGGCCTTACCAAGGGTATAATCCCAGTAACCGCTTACACCCGGTGTTGTCATTTCCAGGGTAATCTCGTTACCACCTGTTGTGCTTTGAGTTGCTACAAGAGTAACGTGATCCACTGTTGTGGAGTTCTTAAGCTTATATCTATCCTCGATAGGCTCACAAGATAAAAATGCAAGCATCAGGAAACCGATAAAAAGACTCAATATTATTTTGTTTTTCATAACGCTGATTTTTTATTATTATGATCTTTTTGTTTACCAACCCGGATTTTGCTCATATACTCCATTGGAAAGCCTTACTTCAGTCTCAGGTATGGGTAATAATCCTTTTGTCACAGGCCGGTAAGTTACATGGTAAGTAGCATCGACTCCTGAGTTTCTTACGTCAAGTGTATAGTCAAAAGCAGTTTCACAGTCACCCCAACGTACGAGATCGAACCAGCGCAGTCCTTCAAAAGAAAATTCATGCAGGCGCTCCTCCTTCAGGGCATCAAGGGTATAAGCTCCCAGGGCAGGCAGACCTGCACGTACACGAACCTCATCCATCCCGCCAGGTGTTCCGGTGATTTCGGAGTGCATCAGCAATATATCGGCAAAGCGCATCAGGATAAAATCCTGTGCTGTCCAGAGCATAAAATCATTATTGGTCTGATTATACATGTAATAAAACATACCGGCTACTCCATCCGCACCATTGTGTGCAAGGGCTGTATACTTTTTATTGAAGTATCCTGTTTCATGGTCTCCTTTATCTCCCTCATAAGCATCGGTTCCCATTTCAACACTGCCCAGTTCAAGGATTGAACCCTGCTTTCTCAGGTCAGAATTATCCCATGAATCCCAGAGGTTTGGATTAACAGGTCCCCATCCCCATCCGGTGTAAAAAGGAACCAGTTGGTTATCACGAAGACCGAAAAACAAGGGCAATCTGTTACTATAAAAATCGCCCCAATCCCAGTTACCAAAAGCATATCTCACACAAAACATGGTTTCATAATTACCCGTACCAAATGTAGGATTAGGCCCATCCTGCCCTACCCAGGCAAGACCTTCAGCGTCAGCCCAGGGAAGCACAACTGAACCGGCACTTTCATTTACATAGGAATATGGCCACAGGTTTCTGAAATCTGAAGCCAGTGCATGTCCACTGTTATCAATACAATCCTCAAGGTATGCAGCAACATCGTTAGCTGTCAGCGAACCACCATCAGCAAGAGGAAGAGCGGTTGTTGCCGTTCCCTCCTGGTTAGTCATATAACCGGTATAATAGAGGTAAGCCCTTCCCATGTATGCTTCTGCAACCCACCTATTAGTGTGACCGTAACGGCTGGTTGGAATATCCGGGAATGGTGTGTCAGGCATTGTCTCAATTGCCATCTTGAGGTCAGAAGCGATCTGAGCGTACGTTTCTGTCAGTGTAGCCCTGGGGGCATCCCTTGCTGCATCCACAGAAAGTATCAGGGGCACACCACCAAAAAACTTGGCCATCCGGAAGTAGAAGAAAGCCCTCATGAAATAAGCCTCACCCAATGCCTGATCCTTATACTCAGTTGCTTCATCCTCCGTATAAAAGTAATCTGAGAAGTCAGCATCCTGGACTTTCTCGATAATGGTATTTGCCCTGTAGATCCCGTTATAAGACACAGTCCACAGATCGTGATACGTATCTTCTTCCGGATCGGTAAAATCATCAATCCTTTTTGCAGTTTTATCATCAGGACCTCCTCCTCCAAGCATCATGTCCGAAAGCAGGTTTGCAGCCAGGCCTTCCATACTGAGTACCCCGGGCGTATACATTGCAAAATAGACACCCGCCAATGCCTCATCAACATCCGTTGGCGAGCTGTAATAGTTCTCAAGACTCTTTTCATACAGGTTGTCTGTATCCAGAAAGTCCTTACCACAACTGGTAATGAATACCAGAAGTGTCGCAGAAATTATATAGATTATCTTCTTCATTTGTTTTTAATTTTTCTGTTTAAAATGAGACACTTAAACCAAACATCACTGTTCTGGCCTGCGGGTATAAGCCAAGGTCTATACCGGAAGCCCAGCTCGCATCATGTCCGAACCTTACTTCCGGATCCATGCCTTCATACTTTGTGAATGTGTACAGGTTCTTGAATGCCACATATATCTTGGCACTTTCAATAGCTTTAAAGTTTACGAGCAAGTCATCCAACTTATAACCTATCGTTAAATTACTTATTCTCGTATAATCTCCATCATAGATATAGATATCAGATATATAATTCGTGTTCCTGTGAGAAGATGAACTCAGGCGGGGAATTCGGTTTGATGTACCTTCACCATGCCAGCGATTGAAAATGTCCGTTGTATAGTTCTGGTCAAAAATGTCGGCAAAAGAGCGATAGGATCTTGCAATCTGCATCCCATATCTACCTGTCAGCGTTGCATCTACATAAATTCCTTTATATTCAGCATGTAACTGAATACCCAGTTCAAAGTCAGGATTCGGATCACCAATCATCACTTTGTCCAGTTCGTCAATCACACCATCAAGGTTCTGATCAACAAACTTAATGTCACCCGGTCTCGAATCACTGAAATAAGGTGCTCCTTCAGGAGTGAGATAAGCATCCACATCATCCTGGTTTTGCAGGATTCCATCTGTCTCAAAGCCATAAAAGTATCCGATAGGCTTGCCTACTTCGCATCTTGAAATTTCTGCTGTTCCCTGTGACAGTACATGGGAAGGCCCATGGATTATTCCATCTGCATTGGCAATCCTGGTAATTTCATTATGGTTATGTGCACCTGTTACAACTACTCCATACTTAAAATCGCCAAAATTATCGTTCCATCCAAGAGTAAGTTCAATACCCCGGTTCAAAATATCTCCACCATTAATCCACGGAGCGTCAGCACCTGATGTTCCCAGGATCGGAGATACAACGAGCCAGTCTAATGTCTTTTTATTGTACCAGTCAAAAGTGAATTGCATTCTCGATCCTAACAGCCTGGTATCAATACCAATATTCAACTGTTCTGATGTCTCCCATGTTACATCAGGATTTGTCACCCTGGCAGGCATAGCTGTTGGCACTGAAACCGTTTTTGATTCACCAAAATAATAACCATGGCTCATGTAACGAATTGTTGAGCTGTAAATGAAATTACTGATTGACTGGTTTCCATTGCGTCCCCAGCTGACTCTAAACTTACCAAAACTCAGGATATTCGAGAATGATGACATGAAAGGCTCGTCGGAGAATATCCACCCTGCAGCTACTGAAGGGAATATACCCCACCGGTTATCCTCAGCAAAATTTGAAGATCCGTCTGCACGCATTATCGCAGTGAGAAGGTACTTTTCCTTGAAGTTATACTCTATTCTGCCGATATAGGACATCAAACCACCACCTCCTGCAGCCCAGTCAGCTCCCCAGGTACTGATAGAATTGATATCCGATTTGTCAACATTGTTAAGATAGGCGTAATAAGGATCCTGGAACCTTGTATCAGCCATCCAGCCACCTGTTTCCAGGTTAATCTGGTTTTTGTAAAGCTCATTACCTACAAGAGCGGTAACCTTATGGTTTCCAAAAGCGCGGCTATACGTTATTGTATTTGATAAGGTCCAGTTATTACCAAAGTACATATTCTGATTGGCAGCATCTACCGGATTGGCATAAATTGAACCTAGCGCATAAGTAGGACTCCATGATCTGCCATTACCGAACCAGGCATCAATACCGTAGGATGATCTGAAAACCAGGTCTTCGATCGGCTGAATCTCGAGAAAAACATTTCCTGCAATATTATTCCCCTTGTACCAGCCATAGTTGTGCCTGTAAAAACAGGTGGCAACCGGATTGGGCTGTTGATTTGACACTCCTTCGAGAACCGGAGCAAATCCATGTTGGTCAGGTGATTTGTCCCAGTATGCAGGCATTAAAGGATTTACTACAAGAGCATCGTGAAGATCGTTCCAGTAAATATTTCCTGTTCCGACTGATCTGTTCACATTGTTATTGTAGGTGATATTTTCTCCTACTGTAATGATATCATGCCGACTGTTTTTCTTCAGTATAAATTCCGTATTCAACCTTGCGGTATACCTTTTTTGACCTGCATCAATGAGGTCTCCACCTATCATACCAGCCTGGTCGAGGTAGGAAAAACCAAACGCGTAAATGATGTCTTGAGTACCACCGCTGATTGACAGGGAGTGATTCATCACTGGTGCATTTTCCTGAACCAGTTCATTAATCCAGTTGGTTCCTTTCCATCCGTCCTGCAGGTCAGCCCAAATTTCCTCACCGAACTGTGTACCCAGGTCGTCCGGATAATTGTTATTCAGCCAGCTGTTGTTCTTGAGCATTGTTTCCCAGTCGTGTGGTTCCAATCCATCATTCACCCTGCCTTCATCCATAATATACATATATTCCTGTGCAGTCAGAGGGGTAAGGTTCCTGTAAATATTCTGTATACCATAATAGGTATCATACCGGATGATGGGTTTAGCCCCTCTTTTCCCTTTTGTTGTGGTCACCAGTATAACACCATTCGCTGCCCGTGAACCATAAATCGCAGCCGAGGCAGCATCTTTCAGGATGTCAATGGACTCAATATCAGATGGGTTCAGGTAGTCAATATTGCCCACTGTTACTCCATCTACAATATAAAGAGGATTGGCGTTACCAATTGTACCCATACCGCGAATAAGCACCTGAGTACCTGCACCGGGCTGCCCGTTATTTCTGGTTACGGTTACCCCGGGGGTGATTCCCTGTAATGCTTCCATAGCTGTTGTTGTATTCAATTCAGCTATATCCGCACCTTTTACATTCTGATTCGCCCCAGTAGTCAGAGCTTTCTTCTGAATACCATATCCCGTTACTACCACTTCTTCAAGATCTGTTAGCTCCGGGCTGAGGACAACATCAATGCTTGAAGATGTAACGTTTCTTTCCTCGGTTTTCATTCCAAGGAAAGAGAACATGAGTACACTGTTCATCGTGGTCTCAAGGGAGTACTTTCCATCAACGTTGGTGCTTGTACCAACGGTTGTTCCTTTTATGACCACAGCTACACCGGGTAACGGTTCACCGCTTGATGCATCGGTAACCGTACCCGATACTACAACAACTTGCTGGGCGCAGAGACCCAGGCTGAAGTAGAGAAATAAGAGAATAATCCCAAATAGTTGTTTCATAGTCTTTAGGTTTTTTAGAGTAATTTATAAATCAAATATACAATATGTAAACAGGATTGCAAAAAAAATATGAACCTAACAGGCTTATTTCAAAACCTGGGTGCACCTTACAAAAAGCGAACATGCAAATTATTTTCCTGATATAACTGTATGTTACATTCAGACATAGCAGGGATTATCAATCTGGCAGATGGGCCATTATCCTGCGGATTTTTCAAAAGAAGTTTTAACGTTCAAATACAACCTTTCCCCCGACAATAGTATAATCAACCCTGGTTTTCATGATCTCCTCTTCGGGTATGGTCATCAGGTCCTGGTTCACGATTACCACATCACCAAGGTATCCTTTTTTAATCATCCCCTTTCTGTCCTCCATGAATTGAGCATAAGCAGAGCCGAGTGTATAGAGTTCAATGGCTTCCTCCATGGTCAGTTTCTGTTCCGGGAACCAGCCATCTCCCTCCTCTCCCATCCGATCTTTGCGGGTAACTGCTGCATACAAACCTTCCATCGGGTTAAGGGGTTCCACCGAATAGTCCGTACCGAAAGCAATCTTTGCGCCGGCATCCAGCAAACTCCGCCATGCATAGGCATATTTGCTTCTCTCCTTTCCTATCCTTTTTTCACAAAACCGTTTATCGGTTATGCAGTGTGTAGGCTGCATGGAAGCGACAACGCCCAGCTCCGCAAATCTGGGAATATCCTTTTCAATGAGGATCTGGGCATGTTCACTGCGGTGCCTGCTATCCCTGCTTCCATTTACTTCAGCCGCTTTTTCATAAGCATTCAGGATCCAGGTATTGGCTTTGGGGCCAATGGCATGTATTCCGATCTGGAATCCCATCCGGTCACACGCGATCACTTTTTGTTCCAGTTCTTCATACGACATCTGGGGTAAACCCGTTTTATCCGGCTCATCGAGAAACGGTTCATAAACCATCATCGTTGCTGACCCCAATGTTCCATCCATGAAACCTTTCAGGTATCCGAACCGGATCCAGTTTCCTTCCTGCGGATAATTTATTCTCAATTCATCGTATTTTGCCAGTTCCTCTTCATCGGCAGTAAGCCGGCCTGCAACATCCATCCGGCATGTCAGTTCTCCTTTGTCCTTCAGTTCACTGTACAATTCAGCATCACCTCCTCCCGGATGTTGAATAGAGGTAACACCCAGTTCAGCAGCCATCTTGAATGCGGCCTGCCAACCTGCCCTTGCACGCTGCTCCTTCTCCTCTTCTGTTCTCTGTACGGGTATTGCCCCTGTTTTAATCAACTGCTGTGCTGATTCCTTCAGTATCCCGGTCGGTTCTCCGGTTGCCTGATCTCTCTGAATCTCCCCACCATACGGATCGGGTGTATCTTTTGTTATTCCCGAGTTCCTGAGAACATAACTATTGACCAGTACTGAATGGCCATCTGCCCTGCTCAGAACAACAGGATTATCAGGAGAAACAGGGTCTATTAACTCCTTTGTTGGCCATTGTTTGTCCATAAACATCTCATGCTCCCAGTGTCCTCCGCGAATCAATTCACCGGGCCGGGATTGTTCCACCTTTTCCCTAACCTTTTCTGTGATTATTGTTGGGTCGGTGATATACCGCAGTTCGACATAATCAAGATTTACAGGTGCGAAATGGGCATGGGCATCATTAAAACCGGGAACAACCAACCTTCCACCAGCATCGATCACCTTTGTTTTACCCTTTTCAATGTATTTTTCTATTGCTTTATTGGTGGTAACATCAACAATAGATTCACCAATAAAGGCAACGGCTTCTGCCCTGGGATTTTCTTTGTCAATTGTGACAATCCTGGCATTTTTAATGACCAGGTCAGCCGTATCCCCTTCATCGGGTGTTCCGCATCCAGAAATTATTAAAACCATAATTGCTAACATATTAAGTAAAAATACAGACCGGTACTTTTTCATGGTATGAGTATTTGATTTATGATCATTGTATCCAAATGATGGTATAATGGATCTGCAGGAAATAAAAAACAGATCTGCCAGCATGTAAATATAACCACTATAATGGTATTTTCCTCCGGAAAAGTGTATAGAATATTGTCAAAAGGGGCTTTTGAGAATTACCATTGTATGACCAGGCCGGTTAGTCGACTCAGAGAGTCGACCTACATAGTTACTTGTTTAACAAAGACTGATCGGAATAACCGATAGATCCAGTTATACTATATAATGTAGGGCGACTTTCCAAGTCGCCTTAAAGACATTCGGTAAATGTATATCACCTGAATCAATTACCTGCTAAAAAGTGTGAAACCGGCTTATAGATTTTTGAAAACAGTCCTTCGATATCGGTTCTGAAATAGGATTTGGGATTCAGGCTTGAATTGATCACGTATCGGTCATCCGGAAGCATGAAAGCCTGTATGGCTACCGGTGAGAAATTATTGCCTTCAATGGTCAGTTGAAAATCGGGATTCAGCAGTGGTTTGAAATCGTCGGCAAATTCTGAATGGTTCATGTAGGAGAGTGAGGAAAGGAACTGATCCATGGCTAACGAATCTACAGCATAATCGTTAATCATCCACAGGGTGTCTTTTTTAATGGCAACAAAACCGGAATCAGCCGGATAAGAAAAAATCAGTTTGGTGATATCCTCTTTTCGGGTGTTTATCACCCGCTGGTCACGCCAGGTATTAAATTCCCGGTTTATGCTCATTGAAAGGAACCCATCCACCGCATACACCTCTTCTTCATCCCATAATCTCACGTAGGTGGTTCCTATTATGTTACCCTGTCCCCCATATGGATTATTACTTTGCTGATACGTAAATTTACCGATCATTAAATCAACTATTTCTTTGCCCCCTTTTTCGATCACCTTAATTCGCGTAGCCAATGAATCGGTCAGCTGGAACTCTTCCCATTTATCCTTACTTTTTGCTGCCAGTCTTTTCGGTTTAACCTCCATCAGTTGAGCCAGCAGGCTTTTTACGGAGTTTTCTCCCGCATCGGATGTTATTTCACCTTTTGTCACTGTCCAGTTAACACCATCACGCGAAAAACGGATATCTTCAAAATTTTCAGCTTTCGGATAGATCAAAATGGTCGAAACGTCAGCTGTATCAAGGGTAAACAGTTCGGTCTTAAAACTATTTTCGGTTTTTCCGGTTTTCAAAAACCTGGCAACCAGAAAAACAGCTACAAGCAAAATCAGAACGCTGAACAGAATTCTATTATCGAATTTCTTAGACATAACTTTCCTCCAGGCGTTTAATTCTTATGGTACGGTTGCGTTGCATCCTGAATATTCCATACAGGATAACCAGAACAAGGGGCAACAGGAAATTCAGGAGCTTCAGGAAGGTTTTGGTATCATCTTCGAGTTGATCGATAGGACGGTAAACAATTCCCCTGGTACGAAGTTCTATTAAACCGGTATCATCCGATAACCAGTCGATACTGTTTACCATCAGGCTCACATTGTCCGGTTGAAGCTGCTGGCTCTGTCCCCTGGGCCCATTCACAGCAAAATCACCATCAGAGATAACAACCATTTTTGTGGGTTCACCACCACCAAGGTCTCCCTCAAGTGTAGCGGCGATGACCTGGTGGCTTAATGGGAAATCATTTTCTGTCCACTCTTTCTGGATGTCAAAATATAACGGAGTACGAAAGCTGCCCGATTTTTCAGAGGTCATAGCCAGTGGCGTGAATAATTTTGTAGAATCACCAATGTAGCGAATTGAACTGGCAAATTGGAGGATTACCGCCTCCAATCCTTCTGTTATCGGATGTTCTCTAAAATTATTTATTACCGGCAGGTATGGAAACTGAATGTTCCGGCTGATGGTAAAATATCCCTGTTGCTGCTGAACGGTTACTGACCCGCACTTGACATCTGTTATAAAATTATCCTCTACCTCAATACCTTTGTTCCTTAACCAGGTTTCGAGACCGGTGGTAACAGCAGTACCATAGGCAGTTGAAAAATCGCCTTTCACCCGGTTCAAGGCAACAAACAGTCTGCCTCCTTTAGCCAGGAATTCGTCAATCTTCTGAAAATGTGATAGTGGGATGGAATCGGTTGGTCTGACCAGTGCTACCGTTTTGTATTGGTCCGGGATAGAGGTGGTATCTGTGAGTGTCAGGGATTCAAACGAATACAATACATCCAGGTTGGCATAAACCTGTTGCATCTCATAGATTCCCGGCTCACCATGCCCCTGAATCAGGGCAATTGCCGGTTTTTCGTTTACCGATATTTTTTTAATGGCAGTTGAGAGAGCATATTCCATAGCTGCCCCGGGCTGAAGGAACGGGATGCTCTCCTTCTGTTCTCCCAGTTGGATCAGGGCACCCAGAAATGCTTTCTGTTGCTTCATCTGATCTTTTTCACGAATGTTGATCATGACAGGCTGGATTCCGTTTTGCACGGCTTCCATCTCCGTTTCTTCATCCTCATTTGGATTCAGAAATTCATACACCACCATTCCATCGGAGAGGTTCTCATATTCAATCAACATCTCCTGGAAATCCCGTTTTACTTTTGAAACATCCGGTGGCAGATCTTCTGAGAAAAATGCCTTGACGGTGACCGGTTCCTGAAGTTCTTTCAGTATGTTTTTCGTTGCTTTACTCAGGGTGTATTGATGGTCTTCGGTAAAATCAAGTCTGAGGAAAAGCTGATTGGAAAACAGGTTTATTACAATTACGATTCCAACAATTAAGAATATGGTCAGATATACATTACTGGTTTTCATCATCGTTGATTTATTCAATTAGCAATATTACGGCGCGACAGGGAGATTTCTGCAAAAAACAATCCCATGAAGATCAAGGAGAGGAAATAGATGATATCTTTTGTATCTATCACACCACGCGAGATGCTTTCAAAGTGAGCAGACAGGCTCAGATAATGAAAGACCTCCCCGAAAAACCCGTGGAATGTCGAGGCCAAAACATCAAAAATGATGTGAAAGAAGATCCCGATGAACAGTGCAATAAGAAAAGCAACAATCTGGTTGGTTGTGATACTGCTTGCAAACAGGCCAATACTGAGGTATACGGCACTCATCAGGAACAGTCCCAGGTAACCGCAGATCACTCCACCATTGTCCAGGTTCCCAATATTAGCAACCGTTATAACATAAGGCAATGTAAAAGCAAGAGCGATGGCAATCAGGATCAGGGTTGAGAGAAATTTCCCCATAACTACCTGCCTGTCACTCACCGCCTTTGTTAGCAGCAGTTCAAGAGTTCCCGATCGCTTTTCCTCTGCCAGTAAGCGCATGGTTAATGCAGGTGCAAAAAAGAAAAGTGTCCAGTAGGCAATCCCAAAAAATGAACGGAGGCTTGCCTGACCAACTAAAAATATATCGGATCCGACCAGCCAGGTAAATAGCCCGCTGAATCCGAGAAACAATAGCAACATGACATAAGCGATCAGGGAATCAAAAAAAGATCCCAGTTCACGTCGTGTAATAATCCATACCGATTTCATATATCAAGTCGTTTAATTCATGGTTAATTCCCTGAAAATATCTTCCAGTTTTGTCTCCAGGGGGATCATTTCGGTGATGACCCAGTTTTTCTTAACGCAGAGGTTAAAAACATCCCTTTTGGAGGAGTGTTCAGGATGGCTCTGCACCTGGAAGAAGTTCTGGGTTCTCTCCAGAAAATCCACCACCGATACAGAGGGTAGCTTTTGCAATTCCGAAAAGATCGTGTTGGCATCACCATCTTCAATCCTGACCTTTAACATCTCCTGTCCCTGTGCTTGTTTACGCAGGCTGTCGGATGATCCGTCGGCAACGATTTTACCATTGTGTATGATCAGGATACGATCACAGGTGGCTTCAACCTCAGGAAGAATATGCGTACTGAGAATAACCGTCTTTTCACTCCCCAGTTCCCGGATCAGTTTCCTTATCTCAACAATCTGGTTCGGATCAAGTCCTGAAGTCGGCTCATCCATGATCAAGATATCCGGATCATGAATCATCGCCTGTGCCAGTCCCACCCGTTGTTTATAACCCTTCGACAACTCACCGATTTTCTTGTGTTTCTCGGCAGTCACACCACAGGTGTGAATCATTTCACGGATTCTGTCATCCAGGTTCTTCTTTTCAATACCCTGTAGCGCTCCGCAGAATCGCAGGTAATCGATCACTGTCATCTCCTGGTACAGGGGATTGTTTTCCGGCAAATAGCCAATGTGCTTCTTCAATTCATCTGCATGATCCGCCAACAATTTGCCACCAATGGTTATTACTCCTTCACCTGGGGTAATAAAATTGGTAATCATTTTCATGGTCGTGGTTTTTCCCGCACCATTCGGACCAAGAAATCCAAGAATTTCACCTGTCTTAACCTCAAATGAGATGTTGTCAACAGCTCGCTGTACACCATACTTTTTTGTAAGGTTTTCAATTTTTATGTCCATAAGTAACCCGTTTTGCTGGAATTATCCCGTGCGGCAACTTGAAAGATCCGGGAAGAGGTCCCGAATGCTTCCTGTTTCCGGCAAATGCTGTGCAAAAATAAAAAAAATTGCTGATGGTAAAACCGCAACGTTTTCATTTAACATTATTTAACAAAGAAAGAATGTTATTGGGTTATTATCGTGCCTGAGTGAAAATCATAAGAGTCGGTGCAGGTTAATAAAGAATTCAAATAATATCAATTCATTACCTTTTAATCAAAGGTTTACACCACTGTACTCAATCCCGAAGGACTCTCCCGGGACTCCTTGGAGCTATGGAGAATGTTGTTCGTTCATTCAAAAAGTCCATCATCCCTGATCAGGAGAAGGATGGCAGAATGGGGTACTATTACGTATTTCTCATTCTTGAATTCTATCTCGAAGCCACTGCTCTGGATATACACCGCCACATCCCCTTCCCTGGGCTGCAAGGGAACATATTTTAATTCATTGCTTTTATCCTTCCATGGCTCATCCTCATCACTGATAGCAGGAATGGGATAGCCCGGACCAACCTTTAATACATAACCCGACTGTATCTTCTCTTTTTCCTGCACACCCGGTGGAAGATATAATCCTGATTTGGTTTTCTGTTGTGGAGATTTAGGCTTAATTAACACCCGGTCTCCAACGACAATAAATTTCTTCAGGTCCTTTTCATCAATATTCAGTTGCATCATCGATACTGTTAGTATTGTAAATATACTACTTTTATATATTTACAACTCAAACTTTAACAAGAGGATAATGAATCTCAGAAGATTCCTTTTATACAGGTCATTGGTTGTTATTCTCGGCGTATTAGGGGGGATATCCCTTTTCGCCCAGGAGCAAGAGGTTACGATTGCCATTGCCCAGATATTCTGCCTTGATGGTGATCGATCGGGTAACTTCATACGGATTGAGAATGCCCTGATTGAAGCAAGTAAAAAAGGAGCAGGTATCGTTTGCTTTCCGGAAACATCTCTCCTGGGCTGGGTGAATCCGGAAGCCCATCAAAGGGCCTTCCCTATACCGGGTGAGGATTCCGACAGGTTGTGCTCCCTTGCAATGAAATATGGATTGTATATCTCCATTGGATTAGCAGAGAAAGAGGGCAATACACTATTTGATGCAGTCATTCTTATCGATAAAAATGGGATTATCTTACTAAAACACCGGAAAATCAATATCCTTACTCACCTGATGGACCCTCCTTATACTACAGGATCTGATGTGAAGACAGTTGATACGGAATTCGGAAGGATCGGTTTGTTGATCTGTGCCGATTCTTTTAAGGAGGAAATCCTTTTGAGAATGAACCATCAAAAACCGGATATTGTTCTCATTCCATACGGCTGGGCAGCTGAAGAAAACCGGTGGCCCGATCACGGGAAGGAACTGAGCAAAACCGTACAGAACAGTGCTGAAATAATCGGATGTCCGGTGATTGGAACCGACCTGGTGGGAGAAATCACCCATGGACCATGGAGTGGTTTGGTATATGGCGGACAAAGCGTGGCTTTTGATAAAAACGGGCAAATCCTTTGCAGGTGCAAAGACAGGGACAGGGATCTGCAGGTGATAACGATTCTTTCGTATCATTAAAGAATGTGTTATTCACCGGGTGACTCAGAGTCACCCGGTGAATAGAATAGACCAGTAGCAATTATACTTACTAAACAATAACCAATGAATATTTCCTTCACACTGGTAGAACCGGCTGTCCCGGAAAACATTGGGGCCAGTGCACGTGCCATGAACACTATGGGGTTTCGTGACCTGAGACTGGTCAATCCATGCGATTACCTGAATGAAAAGGCGATGATGCTCGCCCATGGATCGCAAACGGTTCTTCAGAACGCCAGCGTTTATCGCTCGCTGAAAGAAGCCATACAGGACCTTGATTTTGTCATCGGAACAACAGCGAAAAAGCGATCCGCAAAGCAGGATTGCTATCCCGCTCAACAAATACCCGAACTCCTGGAAAAGAAAGGAAATACAATAGAGACAATTGCCCTGGTATTCGGAAGAGAAGAGTCGGGGCTGACTAATGATGAGATCTCACTGTGCGACCTGGTTACATCCATTCCCATGGATGCACCCTATCCTTCACTGAATCTGTCCCAGGCAGTCATGATCTATGCATACATTGCCTCCGGATATGACACACCGGAAGATGATACTCCTCCCACCCTGCCCAATCCCGAATCCTATCTTTCACTGAGGCAACGAATCATTGAAATCCTGGATCAGACAGCGATCGGTGAGAACAAAACCCTCCTCAACAGGATCATGGAACGGGTTGCATTGCTTGAAGATGATGATATCCACCTGCTGCATTCCATTACCCATGAGATTTCTTTGAAGTTAAAAAGCAGAAGAAGTATGGGCAAAAATTCGTCGCCCGAGCTGAAGTCGGGCGACGAGGTGTAATCGCAACTGCCAGGATCCTGGACCAGGCAAAAAAACGGTTTGGCAGGTATTCGCTTTAACTTATAACAAATAACCATTAACGTTCTTTTCTGGCATTTTGTCATTCATCCTGACGCAATGCTACCGGTTTTTATGACAACAATTGCATGGAGATTGTTTGGCATGAAATATGAAAGTGAGGTGACAAATTTTTATGTATTGTTAGAAAGAAGACAATTCATTCAATGGAATTCAAAAAAGTTACGTCACACGATCAATTGCTAAAAGAGGTCCGGGCAGTAGAGAAATCATTCGTTTTATTGTATAAGGAAGGGTCGGAAATAAGCGAGTGTGCAATAAACAATATCACAACAGCAGGTAAGGAGATTAACGATCTGTGCCTGTTTATGGTAGATGTTTCCAATGTAAAGGATGTTCATGAACGGTATGCTATCACCTCCGTACCCACCCTGCTTATTTTTGAGGGCGGGAAAATGGTAAATACCATCAAGGGGTGTCATGACAGTAACTATTTCAAATCGGTTTTTGAAAGCCTGGTTCCCCGGCACCATGGACCCG
>CAYZVJ010000008.1:0-46764 GCA_964481765.1 uncultured Rikenellaceae bacterium
TTTGCATCTCCAATCCAACTTTTATTGCATTTGGCACACCACTCTTGAGCGTATCATAGGTATCTGCCAGGAGTATACAGCTCGCCGGGAATTTTTCTGCAAATATTCTGAAAGCGGTTAATTCATCGGGGAAGGATTGTACCCAGGAATGAGCCATGGTACCCGTTGATTCCAGTCCATAGTGGAATGCGCTGTATACATTCGAGGTTTTGTCAAATCCTCCGGCTATGGCAGCCCTGCTTGCCTGTATTCCCCCAAATCCCTGAGCGCGTCGAAGCCCGAAGTCCATTAATAGTTTATCACCGGCAACCTGCTTAATCCGTGCAGCCTTGGTCGCGATGAGTGATTCGAAATTTAATATGTTTAACAACAGGGTTTCTATCAATTGTGTTTCAATGATGTTCCCTTCAACCCGCACACAGGGTTCATATGGAAAAACAACCTCGCCTTCTTCAGGAGCGTAAATATCCGCTTCGAACCGGAAATCCTGCAGATAGGAGACAAATTCAGGATCAAATCCAATCTGCTCAAGGAAATTGCAATCTTCCCGGTCGAACCGGAAATTCCCCAGCATTTCCAAAAACTCTTCCAGACCAGAAAACACAACGTATCCTCCGTCATAAGGATACTTTCGAAAAAAATAATCAAATCCTGCCGGAGTATCCTTCTTCCCACTCTGGTAATACCCCTGAGCCATGGTTAACTCATAGTGATCTGTATACAATCCTATATGTTGACTTAAAATAGACATTTATGAGATTTCTTTTTACAAAAATCCTCTGCCGGTAAAGAGAAATTTTTTAAAGATTTATAGAGCCAAAATAATACGAATGTACATTGGTACTATACGGTAAAGAAACTAATAACCGCTTGACAGAGGTATTGAACGAAATAATTAACGCAGTTTACAGGCTGGATTTTTCGTGTAATTTATATATGTATTCAATAAACTTTCCCTGCTCAGCTCGTTCTAATCTGAATGATTAGACCAATCCTTGATCAAGCATGGCATCTGCCACTTTCAGAAAACCGGCAATATTTGCACCTTTTACGTAATTGACGTACCCATCAGCTTCGGTACCATATTTGACACATGCTTGATGGATATTTTTCATAATCTGGTGTAAACGTTCATCGACTTCTTTCCTCGACCAGTTCAACCTTATGGAGTTCTGTGACATTTCAAGGCCTGAGGTAGCGACTCCACCTGCGTTAGCTGCTTTACCTGGACCATAAAGAATTTGTTTTTCATGGTATAACTCTATAGCTTCAGGTGTTGATGGCATATTGGCTCCTTCAGAAATGCAGAAACAGCCGTTGTCAATCAATGCCTTAGCATCGTTTCTATCGATCTCGTTCTCTGTTGCTGAAGGTATAGCCACATCACACTTGACACTCCAGGGTCTCTGTCCTTCCATATTTTCAACGCCAAATTTATCAGCATACTCTTTGATCCGACCCCTTTTGATGTTCTTGAGCTCCATGACATACTGAAGTTTCTTATCATCGATACCATTTGGATCGTATATTGATCCGCTGGAGTCTGAAAGAGTAACTACCTTACCACCCAATTCGTTGACTTTTTCAGTTGCAAATTGTGCAACATTTCCAGACCCGGAAACGGTAACAATTTTCCCTTTAAAGTCGAGGCCACGCGTTTTCATCATTTCCTGTGCGAAGTAAACAGCTCCGTACCCTGTAGCTTCAGGTCTGATGAGACTGCCTCCCCATCCAATACCTTTCCCTGTCAATACTCCGGTGAACTCATTTCTTAATCGTTTATATTGTCCAAAGAGATAACCTATTTCTCTACCGCCTACACCGATGTCACCAGCTGGCACGTCTGTATTTGGTCCAATATGTCTGGCAAGTTCTGTCATGAAGCTTTGACAGAAACGCATCACTTCATTATCAGATTTACCTTTTGGATCAAAGTCTGATCCTCCTTTACCACCTCCCATAGGCAGTGTTGTAAGACTGTTTTTGAATACCTGTTCAAAAGCCAGGAACTTCAGAATTCCAAGGTTAACGGTTGGGTGAAAACGCAATCCTCCTTTATACGGTCCGATTGCACTGTTCATCTCAATCCGGTATCCTTTATTGATCTGAATTTCTCCTTTATCGTCGAGCCAGGGTACCCGGAACAAAACCACTCTTTCTGGTTCAGCAATTCGCTCAAGTATTTTAGCGTGTTTGTACTTAGGATTTTCTTCGATAAAAGGGATTAATGACTCAGCTACTTCCTGAACAGCCTGGTGAAATTCTTTTTCTCCAGGATTTTTGGAAATAATCTGGGCCATAAATTGTTCAACTCTTGGGTCCATTTTGTAAACTGTTTTAAAGTTTGTATAAAGGTTAATTGTCCGCTTAATAGTTAGCTATTTAAATTAAACAAACATATAGATTTTTTTTTAAATCCAAAATAATTTTTATAAAAGCCCTCACTGTTTTTCAGGTTGCTATATGTATATCTATCAGTGATATATGTTGACAGAGAAGCAAAAATTTTTCGGGTCGTCATGTGATAGGTGTTACATAACATATTTGATTTGCAGGAACTTTAGTCAGCAAGGGTGTAAACTCTGACAGGTAAACTTCTGAGAAAGCCTGAAAATTCCAGGTCCACAATGTTGGTGAAATCCTGATGACCAGTATTATTTACCGTGAACAAATTTGGTCTGAATAATGTAAAACCGAATGATGTATAAGTTGGAAGGTACCAGGAAATCCTTGAAAGGAGGGCTAAATTATAGAACCGGACTTTATTAAACATGAAATTAGAATATAAATTGAAATAATAACTTTGAAATTGAGAAAGTGTCTCTTAACTTTATATGTCAACAA
This sequence comes from uncultured Rikenellaceae bacterium, assembly GCA_964481765.1. Lineage (GTDB taxonomy): Bacteria > Bacteroidota > Bacteroidia > Bacteroidales > VadinHA17. Next base: position 2,845 of record CAYZVJ010000008.1, read on the forward strand.
GTCCGAGTATTACTGAAGTTAAACAAATTTTAATCAGAATTATGAAAGAACCTGCATACTTAAAAGGTGATTATAAAAAATTACTTGCTGAGAGGAAAGAACGGTTGAAAGAACTTGCTTGTATTAACAAGACGACTAATATTTTAAAAGAGGGCAAATCAGTAGAGGAGTCGTTGCAGCAGATCGTTATGATATTGCCTGAAGCATGGCAATATCCGGAGTATACAGTTTCCCGAATAACTTTTGACAAGAAAAAATTCACCAGTTCTAATTTCAAAGAAACTGAATGGGTACAACAGCAAACATTTACAACCATTGAGGAAAAAGAGGGGATAGTAGAAGTATTTTATACCAAACCATTCCCGGAGGAAGATGAGGGGCCATTCCTGAAAGAAGAGAGAGACCTGATAATAAACCTGGCCAACCTGATAACCGGTTTTATCAACAGCCAAAAAGCAAGAGAGTTTATCCAAAAATCACGGTTTCAGAAAACCCTGGAATCGCATCGTAAGAAAGATGACAAATTTCCTTTGACAAGCAGATTATTATTACAGCAATTTCTTAACAGGCATAATGCCGACAGGGACCTGTTCCATGACCTGATGCCATTCAAGGTTAAAGAAATTCTCCTTGTTGCAAACTTATATGATGCTTACAGCATTGAAGGGGAAGGACGGTTTTCTGATCACATCCAGGGAGAATATCACCAACTGAACCTCACATCTACACCCAGGGTGACAGGTGTATTGTCCGAGGAGGAGGTATTCAATCGTTTGAGACTAAAGCACTATGACCTGATTATTCTTGTAGTTGGAGTCGACCGGATAACCCCAATGAAACTTTGTAAGAAGATCAAAAAACAGTATCCCTATATACCCACTTTCCTGCTCCTTAATAACCGGCACGATATACCATACGTTCAGGATGAAAAAGCGAAAGGAAATCCTTTTAACCAGTATTTTATATGGACCGGTGAATCAAGATTGTTCTTTGCTATGGTAAAACTGCTGGAAGATAAGGTAAATATTCAAAATGATGCTGAAATCGGTCTAACCAGGGTGATCCTGCTCGTAGAAGACTCATCGGAATATTATTCCCGGTACCTTCCACTTCTCTATAACCTTATCCTGGAGCAGACAAAGCACCTTCTTGAGGATGTTGGAACGGACGATATGTATAAGGTGATAAAACTGAGGGCCAGGCCGAAAATACTCCTAGCAACAACCTATGAGGAAGCCATGGAAATATTCAACAGTTACCGCGACTTTCTGCTATGTGCTATTTCTGATGTTCGTTTTCCATCAAAAGGGAAATTGGACAATAGAGCAGGTTTTCGCCTGATACAATATATTAAAGAGCAATTGCCCAATCTTCCTACAGTATTACAATCATCCGATCCAGCTAATGCAACGAATGCTCATGAATTGAACTCAAGTTTTATCAATAAAAACTCTGAAACCTTATTGCACGATCTGCAGAGTTTTATTAATTATTACCTGGGATTTGGTCATTTTGTTTACCGCGATAAAAAAGGAAGACAAATTGCTGTAGCTAAATCCATGAAGGAGTTTGAGAACTATCTCAGAACAATTCCGGATGATTCACTGGTGTATCATGCCATGAAGAATCATTTTTCCTTGTGGTTGATGGCGCGGGGTGAAATAGAAATTGCCAAAATAATCAACCCAATGAAGATTTCCGATTTCAGGGACCTGAAGGAATTGCGTGAGATTCTGTTAAAAATAATCAAGAAGAGACGTGTTGAACAGGAACGTGGGAAAATTGTGAGTTTTGAAGAATCAGATGTCCTGGATGAAAGCAATATTGTAAGCATTGCAGCCGGGTCACTTGGCGGGAAAGGAAGGGGATTGGCTTTTATAAATACGCTGATATATAAGTTCGATTTTGGCAGGCTAACTCCACACATCCATGTACGTACTCCTGTTACTTGTATTATCGGAACAGAGGAGTTCGATATTTTCATGGACAGGAATCACCTGAGGGAGAGGGTAATGACCGAATCAAACTACAAGAAGATCCAACAGATGTTCCTTAATGCGAACTTTTCAGACAACTTGGAAATAAAGCTGAGAGTGATTCTCAACTTAATTGTAAAACCTATTGCTATCAGGTCATCCAGTCTTCTTGAGGATTCTATGACTCAACCCTTTTCGGGAATCTTTAGAACGTATTTACTCTCAAACGATAATGCAGATTTTGAAATGAGGTTTAAACGGGCAACCGATGCGATTAAACTGGTGTATGCATCTATATACAGCCCCAATGCACGAACCTATTTCGAAGCCGTAAATCATAAGATCGAAGAGGAAAAAATGGCCATTGTGATCCAGGAGGTTGTTGGAAAACAACACGATGAATACTTTTATCCACACATCAGTGGCACAGCACAATCTCATAATTACTACCCTGTTGCACACATGAAACCGGAGGAGGGATTTGCAGTAGCGGCTCTTGGATTAGGACAATATGTTATGGAAGGGGAAAAGGCTTACCGGTTTTCTCCAAGCTATCCAAACCTGGAGATAATATCCACAAAGAACCTTGTAAAATCATCGCAGGTTCACTTTTATGCTGTCCATTTGTACAAACCCGAAATAGACCTGCAAGAAGGGGAAGATGCCGGTTTGATTAAACTCGATATTAGTGAAGCAGAAAATCATAAGACCTTAACACATCTGGCTTCAGTATATAATCCCGAGAACGATACAATAACACCGGGTCTTGACCGGCATGGACCAAGAGTGATTAACTTCACTAATATCCTGAAGTATGAATATATCCCTCTGGCCGATACCATAAAGCTTGTCCTTGATATTGTTAAGGAAGCTCTGGGATCACCAGTAGAGATTGAATATGCCGTCGACCTGACAAAAGATAAAGAAGGGAAAGCTTCATTTTACCTTTTACAGATTAAACCTCTGGTTGGTAGTAGAAATGATTACAGGTTTAATCTGGATAAGATCCCTGACGAGAAAATCTGGCTCTATTGTGAAAAAAGTATGGGGAACGGTTTAGTAGATACGCTTGTCGATGTGATATTCGTGAAAACAGAGCATTTTGATATAACAAAGACCGTTGAAATGACCTATGAGATTGAGAGATTAAACCAAGAGATGTTAAAGAAAGACAAGAAATATATTCTTATTGGACCCGGTAGATGGGGAACACGTGACAGGTTTATCGGCATACCTGTTGCCTGGCCACAGATCTCCAATGCCAAGGTCATTGTTGAGATGAGTATGGAGGATTTTCCCCTGGATGCATCGCTTGGTTCTCATTTCTTTCATAACGTTACGTCCATGAATGTGGGATATTTTTCTGTAAACCACACCTCTCTGAGTGACAGGATAAACTGGGATGTGCTTAATAGACAAAAGATTGTGGAAGAGACCAATTATATTAAGCATATACAGTTCGAAAAACCTGTTGTGATTATGATGGATGGCAAACAGAGAAAGTCAGTGATTACTTGGGAAAAAGGATAAGGTTAGTTTAGAGTTCATCCTCCTTTTCGATCACCTGCCTGCCTTCTAGTGGCGGGTTAACCCTACCAGCCCGGCAGACTGGCGGTAGGCAGGGTTGGTGAATTTGGAAGAAATAGGAGGTCAGGATTCCTTGCCTGCTTGCGGATTAGGTGGAGACAATAGGATTGGAATTTTGAATTGAATGGATGAGAATCGTATTATCAGTTTGGGAAATTGGGTAAAGTGACATAACCTTTATTCGGATTTCAATCTCCAAACCTTGCCCCTTGAAGAGGCCGGTTTGATTTAGCTCTGCAACAATCGTTTAGGAAAAACTTTTTACCTTTATGAAAATCACACTTTTTTTGAATAATTTTGTTATACTAAAAGACTTATAAAAAACATCCAACAATAAAACATCAATTATATGAGGTTATGAAATGAAAACTGAATTTGCCTCTCTATTATATCAAATTCTTCAAATAGCCAATAGTGGATTAACAAGATCGTATTTTCTCCGTAAGATCTCTATTATTCTCTTAGAGTTTTTTGATTGTATTGAGGTAGCACAATTAATGAAAGTGCCTGCTGATCAATCCCGTTATGAACTTCTGAAGCTTACCAAAAAAGCTTTTGTTTATAACATCCTAAACCTTAGAGAATTAAAAAAAAATCTTCATTTCCTAAGGATTGGTTCAATCAATGATACATATAACATATGGTTTAATATTTTACAAGGTAATTTTAATCGCTCTTCACATTTCTTTACAAACAAAGGAACCCTTTGGATCAGTAACCTGGACAACTTCACTTCTGTCAGTAAGAAAACCCCTGAACAGGAAAGGATCTGGAACTCAGTGAAAAAAACAAACTGTAAGTCGCTAATAATCGTTCCATATTTATTTAGTAATGAGACAATTGGCCTTTTACAATTAAAAAATATAAAAAGAAATGTGTTTTCGGAAAATAGAATAGAACTAGTGGAAGAATTTGCACAGACATTAGGCGTTATCCTGTTAAATCACTATTCCCAAGCCGCCTTACAAGAGCGTGTAAAGGAACTGACTTGCTTGTATAGCATGTCTCGGATTGCCAAGCAAATTGATATCTCACTTGAGGATCTTATTTACCGTATAATGGAATTGATCCCTCCCGCCTGGCAATATCCTGAAATAACACAAACGAGAATCATTTTGGACGGTTTTGATTATTCCAAACCTGAGTTTGATGAGGGTAAACACAAACTTTGCGCAGATATTATTGTTGATGGAGAAGCACGTGGAGTAATCGAGGTTATTTATACTGAAAAATGCCCAAAGCTGGATGAAGGACCATTTTTAAAAGAGGAAAGAAAACTCATTGATACCATTGCAAACGATCTTGCAATTATAATCAAGCGAAGGGATGCAGAAGCGGAAAAAATAGATCTCAAGAATCAACTGCATCATGCTGACAGGTTATCGACTGTTGGGGAACTTGCAGCTGGAGTAGCTCACGAATTGAATGAACCACTGGGAAGTATAATGGGATTTGCCCAGCTTGCAAGCAAATGCCCTGGCTTACCACAGCAAGCAGAGAAGGATCTGGAAAAGATAGTAAAATCATCTTTACATGCTCGCGAAATTGTTAAGAAACTAATGTCCTTTTCCAGCACAACACACTCGGAGAAGAAAAAAACGGATATTAATCAACTGGTTGAAGAATCTTTATATTTCTTCAAATCACGCTGTTATAAAGAAGGAATCGAATTAAACATCTTACTTGAACCAGATCTGCCAATTATTACAGTTGATCCTGTTCAAATAGAGCAGGTTTTAACCAATATCATTGTAAACGCTATGCAAGCAATGACGGAAGGGGGGAAACTCTACATACAAACAAGTGCTAATGATCGCAACCTCAATATAACCTTAATGGACACAGGTCACGGTATGAAAAAAGAGGTAATGGAAAAAATATTTACACCATTCTTTACGACCAAAAAAATCGGCAAGGGAATCGGACTGGGATTATCGGTTGTAAAAGGTATTATTGATTCGCACCATGGAACCATCAACGTTGAAAGTGAACCTGGTAAGGGAACGCAATTTCAAATAATCTTACCCATTACCGAATAAGCATATGGAAAAGGTACACAAAAAAGGAAATTTAAATAATAAAGATAGTAGTATTCTGTTAGTCGATGATTCGGAGGACATGTTGGAAGTACTCCGCCGAAATCTTTCCTTGAAAGGGTACAAAACATACTCCAGCCAAAGTGTACATGAGGCTATTGAAATTCTCAATTCAACTACAATTGATCTGGTCATAACCGATCTCAAAATGCCAGGAGTTGGTGGTATGGAACTAATTAAACACATACGCGCAAATTTCAAAGATATTGAAGTCCTGGTAATTACAGGTTATCCCTCTATTCAGGGAGCTGTTGATGCAGTAAAAACCGGAGCCGAGGAATACCTTGTGAAATCTTTTACGGACGAGGAACTTTTTGCAGCTGTTAAGAGAGCATTTTCCAAGCTGAATGCACGAAGGGCTACCAAACTCAAATCGTATCTGAAAATAGAACCTCTTCAGGGAATTATTGGAGAATCACAAGCTATTAACGAAGTATTTAATGCGATAAGAAAAGTATCTTCAACATCAGCTACAGTACTTATAACAGGAGAAAGTGGAACAGGTAAGGAACTTGTTGCAAGAGCGATTCATTATAGCAGTCCAATTGCCTCTTCTCAATTTGTACCAGTAAATTGTGGAGGCATACCTGAAGAACTTATCGAAAGTGAACTATTTGGCCACCTGAAAGGCACGTTTACAGGAGCAAATGAAACACGAGGAGGATTTTTCCATACAGCAGATGGTGGTACAATTTTCCTGGATGAGATCAGTAATACCAGTCAATCCATGCAAATAAAACTTCTTCGTGTATTACAGGATAAGGAAGTATATATGATCGGATCGAAAAAACCTCAAAAGATTGACGTCAGAGTGATTGCAGCAACAAATGTGGATCTGTCCAGCCTGGTTAAGAAGAATCAGTTTCGGGAAGATCTTTATTATCGCTTGAATGTACTAAATATAAATATCCCTCCCCTTCGGGAAAGAGGAAATGATATCTTTCTTTTAATCCAATACTTCGCTGACAAATTCGCAAGGGAAACCGGAAGACCTACTCCACAATTCTCCGATAAAGCATTAAAGGTACTCCAAGATCATCATTGGCCTGGTAATGTAAGAGAATTACAGAATGTTATACAAAGTCTTGTTATCATGACAGAGGGAAACATTATCGACGTTCCTGACTTACCGACGATTTTGCGTTTCTCAGCCCTCACAGAAAGAGGAATTACCCGAACCCTCGCTGAAGTGGAAACGGAATATATCCGCAACGTACTCTCTAATGTGGATGGCAACAAAACCAAAGCAGCTGAAATTCTTGGAATTGATCGTAAAACATTGCGTGAAAAAATTAAAAAATCGTGGCCTCCTGAAGATAAATAAAACTGTGGGGAATTTTGAACCACTGGTTCATAATTCCCCACAGTAATTGGTATTCCCTTTCTATTCCAGCTCCCCACTTTAAAAAAGCTCAACATCGGTTATTCTTTGCTAACGCATTGATTTAGAATCATTCATGTTGGCTGCCTGATCGTAAGTATCCCTTGTGAACATCAGGAAAAAGAATGAATAAAACGGATTGGCATAAAGGTTGTCATAATGACAGCAATCGAAGCAATAACATTCATTGGAAAAATAAAAAACTTTAACCAAATGGAACACTTTAATGACCTATGCGTAACATGCAAGAACAGTTCCTCCTGCATGTATGTTAAACATGGAAAGCGACCAGTATACCGGTGTGAAGAATTTGAAGTTTATTCCTACCGTCCGGTAAATAGAAATAATGCCGAGCCAAAACAGGAGGTAATGGAAGATAATCCCAGCTTCACCGGGATTTGCAAAAATTGTGGTAACCGCAAGACCTGCATGAATGCAAAACCGGATAGAGTGATCTGGCACTGCGAGGATTATGTATAAAACAATCCTGTAACTGAAAATATCTGCCAATAATGTATTTAATAAAAGGTCAAATCGAAAAAGAGTCTGCTGAGTCAATTATAGACGAATGTATACAAAAGCATGGTAGGTTTCTTATTGCCATTTTACAGGATATACAAAGGCGTTATAATTATCTTCCTGAAAACATGTTGAGGGTACTTGCAGAAAAGCTACATATCACCATTCGTGATGTTTATGGAGTAGCCAGTTTTTACAAAGCGTTCAGCTTTAACCCAAAGGGGAAGCACATCATAACCACATGCACGGGTACTGCATGTCATGTTCGCGGCAGTTCAAAGATCGTGGATGCTTTCTCGAATACACTACGCATTAAACCGGGTGAAACGACCAAAGACAAGATGTTCACATTAGAAACAGCAGCCTGTCTGGGCTGTTGTGCCATAGGACCTGTTGTGGTTGTTGATGGCGACTACCTGCCTAAAGTTAAAGTCAACAACATTAGAAAAATTATTGATGAAACGAAAAACGGTATGGGTGGTCCTATGGAGAAAGATGATAAGCGAATATTTCCCATTCAGGTCGTTTGCCCGCAGTGCAATCACAGTTTGATGAAACCGGAACATCCGATTGATAATTATCCCTGCATCCATGTAACCATATCATTTCATCGTAAGCATGGATGGTTGAGGTTGTCTTCACTGTATGGCAGCTTCAATATTGAATCCGAGCACGAAATACCGGTTGATACCGAAGTAAATTTCTTTTGCCCACATTGTCATGCAGAATTGGTAGGTAGTTCAACATGTCCTGAATGTAGTTCTCAGATGATTCTTATGCTTGTACAAAATGGTGGCAATATTCAGATTTGCTCCCGGAGAGGATGCAAAGGACATATTTTGGATGTTTAGGATCCCATGCTAATATTTTATTACTTTTTAAGAATGAGGAACGTATGAAACAAGTATCGTCAGTTGAGGATTTGATTGATTTTCGCAAGCTTATCATGACACAGGATGAAGAGCAAATACCTTGTTTGGTGTTGTGTGCAGGTACCGGTGGCCAGGCAAGTGGATCAAATGATATTATGCGGATCATAAAGCGTCATATCATTGAACACAACCTTCATGATAAGATTGCGTTACGGGTTACGGGCTGCCTGGGTTTCTGTGAAATGGATCCCTTTATCATCGTTGAGCCGGGAAATCAGGTCTACCCGAAATTAAAAATGGAAGATGTTCCCCTGATCATTGATGCAGCAATCAGTGGAAAGGTAATTGAAGAGAAGCTATATAAAGAGCCAGAGAGCATTGTAAATTACCGTTCACAGGAAGAGATTCCCTTTTTCAAAAATCAAACGCGTACCATATTGGGGAAGAACCAGATTGTGGATCCGATAAGGATCTATAACTACATCATGGGAGATGGGTATGCTGCCTTTGAAAAAGTGATATCCAATCCGGATCCCGAATGGATCATCAACGAAATTAAGGAAGCCGAATTGAGGGGGCGTGGAGGAGCCGGTTTTCCAACTGGTGTAAAATGGGAAATTGCCAGGAAAGCCGGTAATAATTCAACGCAGAAATACCTGGTTTGCAATGCAGATGAGGGAGATCCGGGAGCTTATATGGACCGGAGCCTGCTCGAAGGGAATCCACACCTCATTATTGAAGGCATGATGATCGCCGGTATTGCTATCGGTGCAACGAAAAGTTTTATCTATGTACGCAGTGAATACCCGTTAGCTTTAAAACATACGCTTATTGCCATCAGGCAGGCACGTTTCCTGGGTTTACTCGGGGAAAATATTCTTGGCACGGGCATAGACTTTGATATTGAAATTGTGCGGGGTGCCGGAGCATTTGTTTGCGGAGAAGAGACTGCACTCATCAAGTCTATCGAAGGGAAGATGGCACACCCGAAACAGCGTCCTCCTTATCCTGTTAACCAGGGAATCTGGGGACAGCCTACCTGTATTAACAACGTTGAAACCCTGGCAAATGTGCCGGTAATCATCAGTAAAGGGGCTAAAGAGTATAAAAAAGTCGGGATCCCGGGTAGCCGGGGCACCAAAATATTCTCTCTGGTTGGGAAGATAAAAAACACCGGTCTGGTGGAAGTTCCGTTTGGAACCACCATTCGCGAAATAGTGTATAAAATAGGAGGAGGACCATATGGAGATGCCCGGCTGAAAGCAATACAAACCGGCGGACCCTCGGGTGGTTGTATCCCTGAAAAGATGTTCGACCTGCCCATTGATTACGAAAGCCTGAATAAAGCAGGATCCATTATGGGATCAGGCGGTATGATCGTTATGGATGAACATACCTGTATGGTTGATATCGCACGCTATTTTACCGCATTTCTTCAGGAAGAGTCGTGCGGGAAATGTTCTATCTGCCGGGAAGGTACCCAGAGAATAACCGAAATACTGACCAATATCACTAAGGGACGCGGTAAAATGGAGGACCTGGACCTGCTGGAAGAGCTGGGACAGGTTATGAAAGATGCGTCAATGTGCGGGCTTGGCCAGACAGCAGCAAACCCGCTGCTGGCAACACTTCGGTACTACAGGGAAGAATACATTGAACACATTGAAAAGAAAAAATGTCGGGCGGTTGTTTGTAAGGAGATCATTTCATCTCCCTGTCAGTTTAGCTGCCCTATTGATACAGAGGTTCCTGTTTATGTCGCACTAATTGCTCATAAACGGTACGAGGAAGCCCTGAAAATAATTAAAAAGGACAATCCGTTTGCTTCCGTACTGGCACGGGTATGCCATCATCCCTGTGAATCCAGGTGTAAGGCAGGTGAAGGAGGTGATCCCATTGCCATCCGGGATCTCAAGCGGTTTGTTACCGATTATGGAATACAACACAGGTTGTGTCTGACAACCGATCCGCCTGAAAAACCCAACGGAATTAAAGTTGCTATTGTGGGCTCAGGTCCCGCAGGACTTACCTGTGGTTTCTATCTCTCGAAAAAGGGGTATGAAGTTACCGTGTTTGAAAAAGAAAAAGTAATCGGTGGAATGCTTGCAATGGGAATTCCTGAATACAGACTGCCCAGGGATATACTGGAATACGATCTGGATTATGTCAGAAGTGCCGGTATGGAGATAAAAACAAATACCGCACTCGGCACAGATTATACAATAGATAGCCTGTTTAACCAGGGTTATAAAGCACTCTTTCTGGCAACCGGATCACACAAATCATTGAACCTGGGCTTAAAGGATGAACACGTTGAAGGTGTTTTGCCTGGAATGAAAGCATTGTCATCATTGAATCTTGGAGAAAAAATCGACCTGGGTACAAAAGTTGGAATAATCGGTGGCGGTAATACCGCTGTGGATGCCGCCCGGCGTATATTGCGGGCAGAAGCATCGGAAAGTGTTGCAATGGTTGATACAGCAAGAAGTGTATTGCGTACAACCACACCCGAAAGCGTTACCATATTCTACCGCAGAACCCTGGATGAGATACCTGCCTATGAAGAAGAGGTAGAAGGTGCCGCAGAGGAAGGAATAACCATTGAATTCCTCACTGCTCCAAAACGGATAATTTCCGAACATGGGAGACTGAAAGCGTGTGAGTTTCTCCGGATGAAACTGGGAGAGGTGGATGAATCGGGTCGAAGAAGACCGGTGCCGATAAAAGGCTCTGAGTTTACCGTTGAACTGGATACATTAATCGTTTCCATTAGTGAAAGTCCCGATGTCTCATTCCTCCAGGATACAGGACTTGAATTTTCAAAATGGGATACGGTCATCATTGATCCGGAAACCTGCCTGACCAAAAGACCGGGGATCTTTGCCGGGGGCGATGTGGTTACCGGACCCAATACCGTGGTTGATGCAGTGGCATCCGGTAAGACCGCTGCAGCGTCAATTGACCAGTATCTTACCGGAAAAGAGGTGAAGCGGGAATACAAAATAACCAGGCCATCAAAATATATTGAACCCGTTGAGTTCTCGGAAGATGAAATGGACGAATTATTAACTACCGGGAGAACAAAAATGCCTGTGTTGTCTCCTGAGAAGAGAAAATATAACCTGATCGAAGTATCTCAGGGATTGCCGGAAAAGATGGCAATCCAGGAGGCAAAACGATGCCTCCGCTGTGAACTGGAAACAGAGGAAGGAAAATTGTTCCTGGAAAAATTGCAAGAAAACAACGCATTAAAGGAGGTGCAATAATGAACATAAAAATCGATGGAATACGTGTTGACGTCCCGGAGGATTTTACCATACTCGAAGCTGCGAGATTCCTCGGGTTAGACATTCCTACACTTTGCTATCATGAGGGTTTGTCAGCCTGGGGAGGCTGTCGCCTTTGTGTTGTTGAAATAGGGGAGGGTGATAGAAAAAAGATGGTAACATCCTGTACTTACCCGGTTGAAGAGGGACTGGTTGTACATACCTCTTCTGAAAAAGTTGTAAAAGCCCGGAAAATGATCCTTGAATTGCTCATTGCGCAGTGCCCGACATCAAAAACACTGCAGGATCTTGCGTCAAAAATGGGTCTTTCGCAGGTAAGGTTTACACCCAAATGGGAAGACTGTATCTATTGTGGATTGTGTATTCGAATTTGCAATGAGCAGATGATGGGCAAAGCCATCGGTTTTGTGGGCAGAGGTGATAAACTAAAAATAGATACCCCGTTTGATAAAGAGTCGGATGATTGCAGACGGTGTGGCGGGTGTATCTATATATGCCCTGCCTGTACCATGCGCTGCCCGGGACCGGATCACGATATTGTGTTGTGCAATGGTTGTTTTAATAACCTCCAGCCAACCTGTACTTCCAATGAAGATAATTATAATTGCTGGATGGGCTTGAAATATGAATGCGGAACATGTGTCCGGGATGAAGAATCACAAATAAAAAAGTAAGAATAACCTTTAAAAATATCTTAACATGAGCTACGGAAAAATAAATGCATCAGCGGCAACCCTGACAAAAAACAGAACAGAAGATGCCATTGTACCAACGAGCGGAATGTGTGCTACCTGTATTGATGGGTGTATTGGTATGTGCGATATCGGAAAATCAGCCTACAGAGGTGCTGAAGTGATCTATCCGCAACCCTTTGGGATCATCTCTTCAGCTTCTGAAAAAGAGTACCCTGTTGACCTGTCACATTTTAGCATTATGGGTACATGCCGGGGTGCCTACGGAATTGAAGCCAGTTCTGATAAAGCACTGTTTGAAAATGTTTCTATTGAACAAACCATTGGGCATGATCAGGGTATTAAACTGAAGATGCCGGTTGTTATTCCCGGACTTGGATCTACAAACATTGCGAAAAACAACTGGGAAGGACTGGCTATTGGAGCTGCCATCACCGGTATAATGGTTACCATTGGTGAAAACGTAACGGGTATGGATCCTGAGTCCGTAATAAAAAACGGGAAAGTTACCAAATCACCCCAACTGGAACACCGCATCAAAACATTTCAGAAATGGCAGCAGGATGGCTATGGAGGAATTGTTTTACAGGCAAATGTGGAAGATACCAACCTCGGTGCCCAGGAATATGCCCTCCAGAAGCTGGGTGTGAAAATTGTTGAATTGAAATGGGGCCAGGGAGCCAAAGACATTGGCGGAGAGGTAAAGATTAAGGATTTGAAACGGGCTCAGATGTTGAAAGAGAGAGGGTATGTGGTTCTGCCGGATCCGTTTGACGAAAATGTGATCAATGCCTTTAACAATCATGTTTTCCATGAGTTTGAACGGCATTCAAGATTGGGAATGGTGGACATTGAAAGCTTTATGAAACGTGTGGAGCAATTGAGAAATGCAGGCGCCGAATATGTTTTCCTGAAAACGGGCGCTTACAGACCAGGCGACCTTGCACTGGCTGTACGGTGTGCCTCAGAGGCAAAACTTGACCTGCTGACTGTAGATGCTGCCGGTGGCGGAACAGGAATGAGCCCATGGCGGATGATGAACGAATGGGGTGTCCCACCCATTGAGCTATGGTCATTGTTTTATAATTACCTCACCGAGTTGAAGAATAAAAAGAAATATATACCCGATGCTGCATTTGCCAGTGGAATAACCATGGAAGACCAGATGTTCAAGGGCTTGGCTCTTGGTGCTCCCTTCTTTAAGATGATCGGTATGGGAAGAGCACCTCTCGCCGCTGCCATGGTGGGTAAAAACCTGGGAATAGCCATAGAAGATGGTGATCTGCCGGTCTATGTATCCCGGTTTGGCCGGACAAAAGATGAAATTTTTGAGACAGCACCCGAGCTGAGGAAAACATTCGGTGATAAGTTTGACGACATCCCCACCGGTGCAATAGGACTCTATACCTATATGAAAAGGCTTCACCAGGGACTGCGTCAGATCATGTGCGGATCCAGGAAGTTTGCACTGGAATACATCGACAGAAACGATATCGCTGCATTAACCCCGGAAGCCAGCAGAATAAGCGGTATACCCTATATCATGGATTGCGATAAAAAGGAGGCCGCAAAGATACTGGACTTCTAAGGAATTTCTGCAAAATAGAATAATTTGAATGGATGAGAAGGGAGAAGCTTTTTCCCTTCTCTTTTTTTTCTGCTCCGGAAAAAAATGATGGAATTCCCCTGGAAAAATCGGGGTACGAAAGCATATCTCGTCGCTCGACTTGAGTTCGGGCGACGAGTTATTAAATGGTAAGTCGGTTTTCGGTTACGAAGCCCGTTTCGGAATTCGGTAACGTAGAAAAGACGACTGGCGTAAGACGCCTTGCGAACCGGGCCCGGTCTGGGCGACATCGTTACCGCTTACCGTTAGACGTTTTTCAGACAAAATTCACCATAACATCATCTTTCCCTGTAGGGGATGGATAATTTCAATGCCTCAAATAACTTCCAAAGGAATGCCTTTGGCAAAATTAATAAATGCCTCAAGTTCTAAATACGGGGTATTCACTGGGTAAAAACAAAATTTTCAAAGCAAAAAATCCCCCGCCCATGACGATCCCGCTGTGCGGGATTTCAGGACACCCCCTTTCAGGAAAAGGGGGACGATTGATATTTATTTTGAAAATCCGGGAGGAAGAAGTAATATGTTCAAATATTTTGAATAGACCATACTATTTTTTACATGGAATAATAAGGTAATCACTTCCCTTCTTCATTCTTAATTCGTTACTTATTATTCGGTATTCAGGTTAAAGTGTAGCCTGCTCGACTGAACGTCGTTCGGACTGGTAAGCTCACGAAACATGCTGAAAGCATGGTGAGTAATTTTAAATGTTGAATTACAATCGAGTTACTACTGTCCGAAGGACTCCTACGGAGAGTTACTACCGAATTACAATCGTATGACTTAGGACGCTTAACGACACGGGCCCTGTGAAATCCTGCAAAGCAGGAGCGGCTTCGCCACTATTTCACAGGGCGGGCATCGTTACCCAGCCTGCCGGCTGGCAGGCGAACACCGATAGACGTTTTTTTATTATTCGTCAGACGTGCGTAAGTCGTCTGACGAAGTAGAGAATCCGTCTGACGAAGTAGATACCTATACCACCTCAATGGTAGAAGGTGGTTTGGTGGCAATATTGTAGGTCACACTGACAATCCCCGGAACATTCCCGGTAATTTCGCTTGCCAGTTTCTCAAGCAGGTCAAAAGAGAGCCTGGTGGGAGTAGCCGTACGGGCATCCACACTATCCCAGCACCGTATCTCGATTTGCTGTCCGAAATCCCGTTGCCCATCCCTCATTCCGGTTACCCGGTCCTCATGAAGGATTGCCATGTATTGAAATGCACCGGTCTCTTTCAATAGTTGCTCAACAATATCCGTGGCAACCCGGACAATATCCAGTTTTTCACGGGTCACTTCCCCTATAATGCGTGCTGCCAGGGCAGGACCGGGAAAGGGGATCCTGTCGAAGACCCCCTTCGGAAGACCGGCTGCTTCACCAACTTTGCGGACACCATCCTTTCGAAGCTGGATCAGCGGCTCGATGATTTGGTACCCAAATGCTTCCTGTGGATCGATTCCGAGCTGTTCAAAGACATTATGCTGTCTCTTTATACCGGCAACGGTTTCATCGACATCTGTCAGGATCGTTCCCTGCAGGAGGAACTTTGCCCCGCTTTCCCTCACAATCCTGCCAAATACCTCCTTATAGAACGTTTGTGTGACTGCCTCCCGCTTCTCCTCGGGATCTGTAATTCCTTTCAGAGCCGACAGGAACTCTTCCCTGGCATCTACGATCTCGACCTCCACTCCCAGCTTCCTGAACGTATTGGCTACCCGTTCCGGTTCCCCTTTACGCATCAGGCTGTTATCGATAAACAACGTTTTCAAACGATCTCCCAGGGCTTTGTGTCCGAGCATGGTCACCACTGAAGAATCCACTCCTCCCGAGAGTGCATTGATGGCGATTCCATCCCCAACAAGCGTTTGTATCTCACTGACCTTTTCGCTGATGAATTGTTCCGGATCCAGATCCCGGACTGTAATCTCTTTTATCATGGGTTGACCTCCTGGTTTGATTCTTATAAATGAATGTTTTTTTTGAATTAGCCTGTCTGGAAAATAGAATTTAACCTCCGTAATGTAGAAAAAAAACAGTTGTCTGCGGCCGGTTCTTGAAAAGGTGTTGATAAATTCTTTTCTCGTCGCTCGACTCCGGTTCGGGCGACGAGTTTTTAAAGCGTTAGTCGGTTTGTGGTAACGAAAACCGTATCGTCAGTCGGTTATCGGCAACGTGTTGGTATTGGAACATTTTACCCAACAGTCTTTAAGCCCCGTCAGGCCTGCCTCGGCAGGCAGGGGCAATTCGAAATATTACAACTCCATATCCCTGCCCGAAACCACCACCTTCTCCACATCAACCTTCCCGAACTTTACATCGACAAACGGTTTCCCTTTCTTCAGTCCCACATTCGCGAATCCGGTCTCTGTTGAAAGGAAGGAGGTAAAATCATCACCAATCTTCGAATCGATATAAAGGATTTTATCTACCGCATCATACCTGATCCCGGTCAGTGCCTGGAACATGGCATAACTGGCCAGTGCCCGGGCATACCAGTGACCGCACTCAATTTCATCAAAAGGATTTCGAATACGACCATCGTATCGTTTCCTGCAAGCCTGAACAATATCCAATCCTTCTTTCACCTTTCCCTTCATCATCAGGTGACCGGCAACCTGGTATTCAATCCCGGTCCAGACTTCATTGCTGTAAACAAAGGGCAGTGAGAGCTGGCCACCTTTGGGCCAGGTACAGAGGAGCAATCCTCCTTCATTTCCGCAGGCAAAGGTTGGTCTCTGGGGATTGGGATGGTCACGCAAATCCCGTTTCAGGTTGTATTTATGAACGGATAGCAGGTGACCGGTAACCATTTCTTTATCAACAATTTCATCCAGTCCACTGACGGAAGCCAGCCACATACCCAATATTCCATCTGAAAGGCATCCTGTACCATACTGGTATTTTGGACCCTCCTTTCTCAGGAGCGCAAAGGCTTCGGGAGCATAATTCTGGCTCGATGATTCCATTTCCAGTGATGCATTCAATCCTTCCCACTCTATCTGCTGGATGAAATACTCACCGTTGTACAGGTTCGTTTCCATATAGGTTTTCCCCTTTTCAAGGAGATCCCTGTAAAACTGAACCGGCTCACCAACCGTTTCGGCCATCGGGATAAAGGCAGTGAGTGCACCGAGATAGAAGCTGGTGCACATTCCATCCGGTCCCCAGAACTCGATATCATACGTGTTGTGGTGGGGTTCTTCCAGCACTCCCTTATGCCGTGGATCCCAGATTTCAATGCAGTAATCGAGGCTCTGTTTTACTTTGGGATACATTTTCTTCATCCATTCCGTATCCCCGGAGATACGCCAGTCGCGGTATACTTTCATTATTCCCCCGAGCTGTCCGTCCGAAGCGGCATGAAAGGTGTGCGTTACTGGCCTGATGGGCAGGTTTGTCCGGAAGGTCTGGTGACCCTGTTCATTCTGACTCACGAAGAATTCCGTTTCCCGCAAGGTCCTTTCCAGGAATGGAAAGAGGTGGGGAATGGCCTGCGCATAGTTCCAGACGTGTGTACAGGATCCATGACAGCAACCCCAGTTGTCGCTGCATCCTTCGTAATTCCAGAGGCGGCCATCGTCCTGGCGGAGAACAGTGGGGGATTTCAGGATGGTGAGATTTGCCGCAATGGCTTCCATAACTTCAGGTGGCATTGTCGAGGCGTATAATGCGTCTGAAAAAACGGTGCTGTTGCTCCTGAGGTTATCATAGTTTTGTTGCCAGTAGGTTATTACTTCCTCAATGGATCCAAACCGGCTTGCATACCAGGGCTTATAAAATTGGTCAACTGTGATTTCCACACCTGCCATATCAATGCCTTCCGGGGAAGTAACAATCCAATCCCCGTAAGTACTCCCTTCAAAATCATGAAGTATGCTGACGGAGGAGCTGTTTCGTGCTATTTCCAGGTCTTCCGAAGGATCATCACACAGGATGATCTGGTCAACATTGATGTGTCCCCACCCACCGGTTTCCTGGTCTACAATGGTAATACGGGCTGACTTGTTTTTGAATTCCGACACATCCCATGTAACAGGTACGAGTGCTTCGTTGTTCTTTCCGGTGGCAGTGCGTACGGTTTTATCCCCGACGACCAGGTTTATGCAGATGCTTTCGGGGAAGTTACCTCCTCCGACAAGGAAGCGGATGTACTTCCGGTTGATTTTGAATTCGGGCGAGGTCAGTGAACCTGTCAGTCCATCCCCTGAAGGATCATACGTGTTCACCAATCCGTTCCCAATAAAACCGCTGACCACCTGCTGGTTTGGAGCTGTTCCTGCTGATGGTGATTTGCCAAAGGCAGAACCGGTCGGCTCCGGATCATTTCCGTATTGCACGGTAGAATTGGGTACATACCAGGCAAACATAAGGCGTATGGTCTTTTCACCTTTCGGCTTAAGGGTGAAAGGTACGAAGAGTGATGCTCCGGGAGCATCCTGTTCTACAGGGTCGTTCCGGACGGCTTCGCCTTTTTCAACAGCATGCCATGCCATGGTTAGCGGATCCCACCATCCACCCCTGAACCAGCAGTGGTTTACAATTGTATTAATGTCATTGGAAAATACAGCGAAGTCCCCCATGTATTCAGGATGCTCTTTGTTCCCATCCTGATGAAGTATAAATCCGTTCCGGGTGGGCAATATGGAAGAAGCAGAGGTGATCTTCATGAAGTTACGTGTGTTCCAGGAGAAGACTGCTTCAATGGATTCTCCCGTTGGATTTCTGAAGGTATACTCAATGGATGCCACGGGCAGGCTGGAGTTGTTTTCATCGGTTGGGATAAAGGGGCTCCAGGCAGTAACGGTAACATCCAGTGGAATATCCGGATCTTCAAGGTTCAGGTGTGCAAAGGGGAAGTGAGGCAGGAATTCCGATTTTTCAAACCGTGGCAGCCCGAAACTTGTTCCGCCCAGTCCGTTGCCGGTATTCTCCCTGCCAAACAGCTTCCACCCGGGGACCTGGCCCTGTAATACCTTCGCTCCGTTTTTGTATCTCTTGACCGATATGGCGGCAAATGCACACGGTTCGTTGAATACCTCGGGCCTGTTTCGAACGGATAGATGGGAAATAGCCCCTGATCCTTCAATACAGAACATGCCTGCTCCCATGCCACCAAGGGGGAATGCAACATGGTTCAGATACTCGCCACGATACCAGTCATTAAAATCCCGGCTAACGGGAAGGCCGGATTGCCCGGATAGCATAAGTGGAAAGATCCCGGACAGAATAAGAAGGTTAAGTTTTTTATAGTACATGGTTTCAACAGGTTTGATTATTGGAATAATAAAGATAAGCAAAACATTGGCATGTCCTTTGGTAATTAAAAAAATTGTAACTTGTAAAGAATTAACAGATTAGATCCTTAACGAATCGATTTAAGATAGAATACCTCATGAGACCGTTTATAACACTTATTCTATGTTTGTTTCTCTTACATGGTGAAGGATATACACAGTATGATTTCCTTGCTGAAATGGAGAAGGGAATGGTAAAGGTTGGAAACCGGTTATACGCATCCAAGTATGAGATCTCAAACAGCCAGTACAACATGTTTTTTAACTACCTTATTGAAAATAACAACATGCGGGAACTGGAAATTGCATGGCCCGATACGTCCCAGTGGATGCAGGCAGGATCGGAATACCTGCCCCTGGTAAGGGTCTACCGCTGGTATCCGACCTATGCAGGCTATCCTGCCCTGAATGTTTCGTATGAGGCGGTATTACTCTATTGCGAGTGGTTAACGGAACAGTACATGGCATACCCGGCCAGGATCTTTGAGAATATCAGGTTCCGGCTGCCGAACGAACAGGAATGGATGAATGCTGCCCGGGGTGGGATCGCAAACATTGTCTATCCCTGGGGCAGTGACCGGGTGATCAATGATGAGGGTGAACCGTTGTGTAATTTCTGGCAGCAGGAGAGGGAAGAGGCAGTGGAAAGTGGAGAGTTTGCTGCCACATTGAAGCCGGTAAAATCTTACTTCCCCAACGGTTTCGGACTTTACAATACCAGTGGAAATGTGGCTGAAATGACCAATCGGCGGGGAATCGCCAAAGGAGGCAACTGGAGAAGCAGTGCGGAGGAGGTACGAATCAATGCAACTCAGCAGTATCAAGGACCTTCTCCCTTTGTCGGCTTCCGGATCTTTATGGATGTCCTGGAAGAGTAGTTAAAGTACAGAGTACAGAGTTGAGTGCCTGCCACGTGAAATGCGACGAAGAAGTATATTTCACTGTGGGTGAGTTATGAGTGAAGGTACTCGGTTCTCGGTCCTCGTTACTCGGTTACGAAGCCCGTTTCGTTTGTCGTGATTCGTTGTTCGTGGTAAAAATAAACGTTACCGTACTTCGAACTTCGATACCGGTTTCGTTACCGTTGACCGATTAACGATCTTTTTCCAGCAAATACCTCCTTACCTCCAATGTTTTTTCAATTTTTTCTTTGCCAAATGGATATCCATGACCCGGGTAAAAGGTATGAATATCCGAATCAAGATAGAATTTCCAGGTCGCAAACAGGGTGGGAATATCTTCTGCAAAGCCCGGCAGGATGGTTCTCTTTATTGCAGGGTAATTAAAACAGTTATCCCCGACAAACGCTTTTCCATCATCAAAAAACAGTGAAACCGACCCGATGGAATGCCCTGGAGTATGAATAACCCTGGCATCATGACCGAACTCTTTCAGGGATGTTTCCCTGCTCACTATAATATCTGCTTCAACCGGTGGAAATTTCAGTTTAACCCCCCGCTTTTGCCCCATTTTTGCGATGAACCGGTACAGCGGAATAGTTCCGTTTGGAACATCCACCTTACCGTTTGCCAGCCATTCCGATTCCAGCTGATGAACCATAACCTTTGCACCGGTAAGATATTTGATCTTCTGAAGGTTTCCGACATGATCCCGATGGACATGGGTTAATAGAATGAGTGTGATCTCATCCGGAGGGATATTCTCTTTTTGTAGCAGCTTTAAAAAGATATGAAAATGACCGGGATTACCGGCATCGATCAGCAAATAACCCTTCTCTCCCGGAATGAGGTAAACATTTGAGCTTCCAAGCTTCTGGCTAATGATTCGTTCAGGCATGTGAAAAATGGTGCATTAATGATGCAACAAAGCTAACAAAAAGGACGAAGATTATTGAAGCTATGGTATTTGTACTTTTATCTTTTATCTTGTCTCACTCACCCCGCTTCCTGCGGGATTGCTACTGCTATTTATTCTCCCTTTCCAATTAACCATTAACTTTTAACTTTTAACATTTAACAATTCTTGATGAGATCCTGACTATCCCGACGATTTTGTCGGGATGTCAGGATGAGTTCAACAACCATCATTCACTTCGGTTATGCCTCGTGAATGATGTGTTTCACTCATACCTGAGAGCATCAACAGGCTTTCCTAATCCTGCCTTGATCGCCTGGTAGCTAACTGTCAGGATTGCGACAAGCGTAATCAGGAGAATTGATAATACGGCAACCCACCAGGTAATCCGGATATGGAATGGGAAATTCTGAAGCCACCTGTGCATCACATACCATGCAACCGGGATAGCAATAACAACCGCAGCCACTATAAATTTTATGTATTCTTCCGAAAGGGAAAGCACAATCTGGGACAGTGAAGCACCAAATGTCTTTCGGATTCCGATCTCCTTAACCCTCAATTCTGAAGAATAGGCTGACATGCCGAACAGTCCGAGGCAGGAAATGAATATCGATAACAGGGCAAACGCTTTGAACAGATCCAGCACATGTTTCTCATCTCCATAAAGATTTTTCAAATTTTCCTCAAGCACTTCATAGGAAAACAGGGATTCCGGTACAATGCGATTGATGGTCTCTCTAAGATGTGACAGTGCCTCCCTGAATTGACCGGACTTGATCCTGATCAATATGTACCCAACACCCATTCGTACCTCCCCGGACGAATTGAAGTATTCAATCACCATCGGTTCGATGAGTGAGTGAAAAGAGGCAAAATGAAAATCCTTTACCACCCCGATGATTTCCCCTTCCCCTCCAAACGTACTGCTCCCTCTTGACCCGACCGGTGAAGCCAGGTTTAATGACTCAACCGCCTTTTCATTGATGATGTAAACGTGGGGCAGATGGATCATCTCTTTGCAATCTTTCCCTTCAACCAGTTCCAGCCCCATAGTTGTAATGTAGTCCTCGTCCGCGCGCATGAAACGCATGGATGGGAGGTCTGTATCTTCAGGAAAACTATCCGGAACAAGTGCTTCCACACTGTACCGTTGCCCTGGAAGTGTTGAAATAAATGAAATTGAAAGAATGGATGGATGGCTGGAAAGTTCCGATTTCAATGCTTCCGGGTTGGATGAGGCAAATCTCTGTAAATTACCCGATACATTTATGGCGATGAGGTTCTTCTCCTCATAACCGAGATCCTCTTTGAAGAAGTAGTTCATCTGGCTATAAATGATGATGGTAGAAAAGGTCAGAAATCCTGCCAGGATAAACTGGGTAATCAATAATGCTTTTCGCAACCGGTTTGAAGATGATTTCGGATCTTTAATTCCCTTAATGCTTTCAACCGGTTTGAATGATGAAACGAAGAAGGCAGGATAAATTCCGGAAAGTATACCCACCAGGAGTACGACACCGATCATCATCAGCACGTTTCTACTGTTGAAGACCTGTGAGAGGATTATGCTTTTACCGGAAAGCTGGTTATACAACGGCATCAACAGATCGATCAGCAGTAATCCGATGAAAGCGGCAATCACGGTAACAACAATAGCTTCCCCGAGAAATTGCCTGCCAACCTGGCTTCTGTGAGCCCCCATCACGCGACGGATACCAACCTCCTTCATGCGTTTGAATGACTGTGAAGTGGTAATGTTCACGAAATTCACCCCGGCAATGAACAGGATAAACAGGGCTGCAAGTGTAAATACAAGGACATAGACAATGTTACCGTTTCTTCGCATTTCCTGTTCAAGATTGGATCGGAGATGGATATCGGTGATGGGTTGGAGGGAGAAATTACGCTCTGCCAGGAGCTCCTCCACAGGTCCATCGAACTGGAAATATTCCATCAGGAAAGCGGGAAACTTGGATTCAACCTGTTCTCCGGTATTATTCTCATGTAAAAGAACATAGGTGTAGACTGCTGCCCAGGTCCGGGCATAGTACAACTCTTCATAACCTGCATTGATCAGCTGTTTGGTAAAGGTGTTGAATGATACGAGGAAATCGAATTTAAAATGGGTGTTCGGAGGAAGCGGTTTTATTACACCGGTAACGGTAAGGGGTACGGTGGATTCCATGAATAACGTTTTGCCCATGGGATCTTCATCACCAAAATACTTCTCTGCAATCCCGGGTGTAATGACAATGGAAAAAATATCCCGCAGTGCTGTTTCCGGATCTCCCTGGAGTAATTCAATATCAAATATTTCCAGGGCAGCCGAATCGGTGTAGAATCCCCACTTTTCCCGGAACAGCCGGGGTTCTTCTCCATCCGGCCTGTACTCCAGCAACAGATCATGCATGTACCTGAAATGGGTTGCCTTCTCGATCTCAGGATAATAGCGGGTGATCTCCTCAGCCAGTACAGGAGCGGTAGGCGCCCAGTTCCTGACCTGGTCACCGTAATGTGCCTCACTGATAACACGGTATATTCTGTCTGCTTTGGGAAAGAACCGGTCGTAGCTGATCTCATCCCTGATGTGAGTGAGTATCATGAATCCGGCAGTGATCCCAAGCGCCAAACCCAATAGATTTATAAAACTGTTGAGCCTGAATCTCCAGAAAATCCGGATGATGGTTTTAATGTAGTTTCTTATCATATCGAAGTTATATGTTATTCGTTGATCCACCTTCATCAAGATGCCCGCCTGCCGGACGGGCAGGAGTTCGACTAATGCTTTTCGCTTCACACAAGGGATTAACAACTTTTTCCTTGTTTCACTCATGCCGGAGTGAACCTGCCGGATTCCTGATGGCCGACTTATAGGTTTGAAATCCAATGGTCAGGATCACGATAAACAAAACCAGCCCGGCAGTCCCGATAAACATTGCCGGGGTCAGGTCTGTTTTATAAGCAAGGTTTTTCATTATTCCTCTCATTAACAGATAGCCTAATGGAAAGGCTATTGCAAAGGCGACCAGGATTAATTTCACGTTCTCATAAGCCAGAAGCTTCATAATTTGGAGAACGGATGAGCCGATCGCTTTACGGATTCCAATTTCCTTGGTACGCTGTTCTGTTGTAAAATTGGACAATCCGAACAATCCCAGGCAGGAGATAAAGATCCCGAGCAGGGTGAATCCCAGCATGGTGGGAGAGATGGTGCTGACTCCCTGATAGATTGGGTCCAGATAGTCGTTAAATTCCTGGTAGATGAACGGATAAGCAGGATTCAGATCTTCATGAACCTTCTCCACGAATTGTATCATCTCATCGGTTTTCCCAGGTAGGGATTTTACGAAAATATAATCCCCGGTTTTCCCAAAAGGCAGAATAAGCCCTTCTCCTCCGAGGGTGATTGGGAACGATGAAAAATTCTCTATAATGCCAATAATGGTATATTTATCCTGATAAAGGTAAAATGTTTTCCCGACCGGCGAATCCCATCCCATTTTTTTCGCAAGTGCCCGGTTAATGATGATGGCTTCCTCCTGGTCTGTTTCGTATTTCTCGGAGTAAAACCGCCCTTCAACCATTTTCAACCCGAACAATTCCGGATAATCATACCCCACCCAGCTAACCCGGGCGAGATCATTCTTTGCATCCGGTACTTCACCCCATTCAAATTCTCCCTGGTCAATAAAAAAAGGAACTCTCGATGCGGTTGTTACCTGCAGGATATCAGGATTTGGCAGCAATTTTTCCTTAAAAAGAGGGTATTTATCTTTGAGTTCCCCCCTGGCTGTTATCATTATGATCCCGTCTCTTTCGATTCCAAGATCGGCATGCTTAATGTAATCGTATTGTTTGTATACCATCCAGGTACACAGGATCAGGATGATGGTGAATGTAAATTGAGTAACAACCAGGACCTTCCGGATTGTTGCCCCCTTCTTTCCTGAAGTTAAAAGGTTACGGATAACATTCATCGGTTTGAAGCGTGAAAGAAAGATTGCCGGATAGCTTCCCGCAATGAGTGCAGAAAGGACAAGAATTCCTGCAAGCTGTGCAATGAGCATTGGATCAGATAAGTTTAATGAAAAATCCGATGAAATCCGCGCATTGATCCATTCAATGATCAGATCCGAAACCAGAAGTGAGATATTCAGTGCAATAAATGTCATGAGCAGGGTCTCTCCGTAGAACTGCCTGATCAATGACCCCCGGGAAGCCCCAACCAGTTTTCGTATTCCCACTTCCTTTGTACGGTTCAGGTACCTGGCCGTCGAAAGATTCATGAAATTGATGCATGCGATCAGCAGGATAAGAACCGCAAGTATCGAAGTCATGATGATTCCGGCAATTGCTTTTGCTTCACCATAGATGTGGGATTTTTTAAATGGTGTTAAGAATTGATAAAAATCGGCATCCGGATCGAAAAGTCCTGCAAAAAATTGTGGCAACTGATCACTTATTCTTTCAACAGGGGCATCCTCCTTCATCAACAAGTAGGTAAAATATGGATTCCCTTCAAACCGATCGATGTCGTGCCCCAACTCCTTCAGGAATGTGAATGGTATTAGAAAATCGAACGGGTGACTTGTGTTATCCGGTACGTTTTTAACTAATCCTGTTACCGTAAAATCAAAGTCGTTGTTTATCCTGATGGTTTTTCCGAGCGGGTTTTCCGTACTGAAATATTTGTCGGCAAAATCTTCGGTTATTACCATGGAATAGGGCTGAAGAAGTGCAGTCTCAGGATTACCCTTAAGCATCGGGTAGGTAAAAACTTCAAAAATTTGAGGATCAACAGCCAAGCCGGTCGTCTCAAGGAATTTTTTTTCAACGGTGCCACTTTTTTGGGGATCATTTGATTCAGGATCCGCATAACTGACCAGTAATTCACCCGGCATTCCAATGCGTACAAATTCTTCAATTTCATCAAACCCATCCTTCAAAGCAGGCCCATATGCACCGCCTGACCGGTCCGTGGTATAATCAGAATCTCCCGTTGAAAAGGTTTGCCTCACAGTATAAATATTATCTCTCTTCTCGTGAAAATTATCGTATCGAACCTCATGAGTTACCATAATAAGAATGACCGTAGAACAGGATAATCCAAGGGCAAGCCCCACCAGGATGATGAGTGTATACAACTTCTGTCTTAGAATAATCCGGAAAGCTGTTATAAGGTAATGCCTGAACATTCGACGAATGAATTTTTTTATGAGGAATCAATTCGTATGCCATAGTCTGTAAAGATTTATATATTAGGTAAATAAGCACAATAAATCGGACCGATAAGTGGAAAACGTCCAGTAATGGACAATCGGGTGTCCAGCAATGGACAGTAATCTTCCCGATATATTTTATTATTTTTATCATACCTGTGAGAAAGAACGGATTATACAAAACTGGTATGGTATATGCAATTGTTCGTGTAAAGCAATAAAAATGGGCAAAACCGGAGGAAAGATCCTGATTGTGGATGATGATCCGTACATCATCCTCTCTCTTCAGACGTTGCTGGAGGAACATTTTGCTGAGATCGTTGCCCTGGAAGAGCCCTCTGGGATCCCAAAGGTATTGAAGAATGATTTTTTTGATGTTATCCTTCTGGATATGAATTTCAAACCGGGAGATACATCGGGAAGGGAAGGGTTGAGGTGGTTGAAAAAAATCAATGAAATTGAGCCGCTTTCCAATGTGATCGTGATAACTGCCTTTGGAGGAATACACATTGCCGTGAAAGCGATGAAAGCTGGAGCAATAGATTTCATTGTGAAGCCCTGGCAAAATGAAAAAATCCTTTCTACCGTTTCGGCTGCATACAAACTGAGTCAGTCACGCAAAAAGGTTTCTCAATTAAAGTCAACCCAGAAAATCCTCAGTTCAACCCTGGATCACCAGTTTTCTGAGATGATCGGTAATTCAGAACTGATAAATAAGGTTAGGGATAATATTGAGAGAGTAGCAAAAACGGATGCCAGTGTATTGATACTGGGTGAGAATGGGACAGGAAAAGAATTGGTTGCCAGGGCTTTGCACAGAATATCTACCCGTTCGGAGGAAGTTTTTATATCGGTTGACCTGGGCTCGCTCACGGAAACCCTTTTTGAAACCGAGCTTTTCGGGCACGTAAAAGGAGCATTCACGGATGCAAAGGAAGACCGGATTGGCAGGTTTGAAGCAGCAAATGGCGGGACGCTGTTCCTGGATGAAATCGGCAATCTTTCCCAGCCCTTACAATCCAAATTGCTTCGGGTGATTGAAACAAGAGAGAGCATCCGGGTTGGTAGCAACCGGCTCATATCCATTGACATCCGGTTGATTTGTGCCACCAACAGGAACTTGAAAAAAATGGTTTCAGAAGGAGAATTCAGGGAGGATCTGCTTTACCGGATCAATACCGTTGAAATACCCGTTCCACCCTTGAGGGACAGAAAGGAAGATATACCGCTTCTTGCAACATACTTTATGGAGAGATACACCAGGAAGTATCAGAAAGAAAACCTCAGGTTGCCGGATGATGTGCTGAAAAAACTTCAGCACTATGAGTGGCCTGGAAACATTCGCGAATTTCAGCATACGGTTGAAAGAGCCGTTATCCTGAGTGATGGGAAACTGCTCAAGCCAACGGATTTTCAGATCTATGGATCTGATGATTCTGATGAAACGGAACCCGGGAGTTACAACCTGGAGAAAATGGAAAAACGGGCAATCGACAAATGCATCAGGCAATATGGCGGAAACATAACAAAAGCAGCTGAAGAACTCGGACTTACACGGGGTGCACTCTACAGGAGGATAGAAAAATATGGTCTTTAAAAAATTCCGGATTCAGGTAATCATCAGGTTGACGATCATTGTTGCAGCCTGTGGTTTCATGTTGTATTACCTCATTATTGGTGAAAAGTATATCCGCTCGTTTTACCTGGGAATCATCGTAATAATCGCCCTCATTGAGCTTTTTTATTACATCGACCGGTCGAACCGGGATGTGTCGAATTTCTTTCAGTCCATACTGAGCTCTGACTTTACGAATATTTTCAATGCAGAAAAAAAAGGAAAATCCTTTGGTTCTTTGTATGAGAACATGAACAAGATCACAAAGAAATTCAGGGAGATCAACACGGAAAAAGAGATTCAGTATCTGTATCTGCGAACCCTTATAGAACAAGCAAATGTAGGATTGCTCTCCTTTACAAAAAAGGGTGAAATACGCCTGGTAAATATTGCTTTTCGCGAGTTACTGAATCTCAGACCAATAGTCTTCAATTCTTCCATAAGTGATCTTCCGGTTGAGATCGGTGACCTGCTGATGCATCTGACTCCCGGAAAACGGAAACTGATCACACTGAAGATACGGGAAAAAATGACCCCGCTCGTATTCATTGTGACCAGAATAAAAACAGAAAAAGAGGATTTTACACTCATATCCGTTCAGAACATCCGCCAGGAACTGGATGAGAAGGAGTTGGAATCGTGGCAGAAACTAATCCGGGTGTTAACCCATGAGATCATGAATTCGGCAACGCCGATCACCTCCCTGAGTTCATCCCTCTTTGAGATGTTACAACGCCCTAAAGAGGACCCACTTACTGATAAGGAGAAGCAAAGAATCGTTACCGGGTTGGAAGCAATCCATGACAGAAGTTCAGGATTGATGCGGTTTACCCAGGCTTACCAGGAACTTACCCGGATACCACAACCCCGGGTGGAATCCATTCCGATCGGTGATCTGATACACCGTCTGGAAATTCTCGGAAAAGCACAACTGGAAGATAAGGATATTGCTCTTCACATTGCAACGACGGTTAATGTGCAATACATAAAAGGGGATATCAATCTTCTTGACCAGGTATTTTTAAATCTGTTAACGAACGCGATTGAGGCACTTCACGGAAGGCAAAATCCCACCATCGAGATTCATTTCAGCGGCACGGATGAAGGAAAAACAATGATCCGGTTTATGGACAATGGTGTCGGTATGACCGAAGATATCCGGGAACAGATATTTGTACCGTTTTTCACGACCAGGGAGGAAGGTTCCGGGATTGGACTGAGTTTGTGTAAACAGATCATCCGGTTGCATGGCGGGCTCCTTGGGGTCGAATCGAGTAAAAACCAGGGAACTTCCTTTACCATTATTCTTTAAAACGTCAGGATAAAATCTGTCCTGATACCCGGTTTCGAAACAACAGTTATCCCTCCCTTATGAAGCAGCATGATCTGTCTTGAAAGGCTTAATCCAATACCCGAACCACCCTCCTTGGTGGAATAGAACGGGACAAAAATATTCTCCATCTCTTCCTTCTCAATTCCCGGTCCATTGTCAGAAACACGGATGACTGTCCTTCCCTTCTCTTTATATGCTGAAAGTTCTATCATGGCACCTTTTCTCTTCTTCAAAAAATAAATGGAATTGCTGATCAGGTTTATCAATACTTGTTCTATCATTTTTTCATCTGCATAGAGAGATAATCCTGGTGGTGTCATATTTGATTTCAGCTGTATTCCTTTTAGCTCATCCTTAAATAACACGCTGAGGGTATAAAAAAATGCCTGAATGCTGAAACTCGAAAAATTGGGTTCCGGCATCTTTGTGAAAAGGCTATAGGACTCAATGAATTTTTTTAATCCCCTGCTTCTTTTATTAATTGCCTGAAGCCCGGTAATTGAATCATCTATGATTTTTTGATCCAGCTCTTGTGCCTGAAGGGTATTCCCCCCTGGTCGGAACAGATTGAGCAGGGTATTTGATAGCAAATTAATCGGACTGATTGAGTTGGTCATTTCGTGAATCAGAACACGTATCAATTTTTGCCATGCAGCAATTTCTCCTGCTTCGATCTCCGAACTGATATCCTGAATCGAAACCAGTTTGATGTTCCTCTTCTCGATCTTAAATTCCACCGCGTTAACTGAAAGCTGAAATGTTTCTCCGCCAATTTGTATTTTGATTAATTCCGGATTTTGTGGCCGGACATGTTGAAGCAGCTCACCCAGTTTTGGATATACCCGGTTCAGATCACTGACTGTTCGTAGACTTTTCATTCCCAGCAAATTGGACGCTGCCTGGTTGAACAGTTCAATTGTACCCTGTTCATCGAACGAAACCAGTCCGATTCCCACGTGTTTTATCGTATTCTGAAAATAGTGGTGCTCTGCTTCTTTCTCTATTTTCGCTTCATGGATAGTGCGGAAAACAGTGTTGAATGCATGATATAACTGGTTGAAAGATCGTCCACTTTTTTCTTCATCATATTTCAGAGAAGTATCCCGGTAGACTACTGAGTTAAGAAACCCGGCAATCTCACGGTTAGTTTTTCTTACATAATAGAGCAGATAGATGATTTGTGCAACCCAAACGACAATCAGAGTAACCGATGTAACCAGTGTATCATCTTTTGTGACCAGCCAATAAAACAGGATTGGAGTAATTGCCAGCCCAATAACCTGCAGGGCAACCATGAATGAGAACCTGTCATATGCCATATTTTCGTATTTTTTCATACAATGTTGAGCGGTTGATTTCCAATGATTTTGCTGTAGAACTGATATTCCCTTTGTGTTTTTGCAGGGCTTTTATAATCAGGTACTTTTCGTTTTTCTCAAGACTAAACGTTTCAGGTTTGTCCAACTCCTTCCTGTATTCAATGAAGTGCAGATCATTTTTTAAAATGGTGTTTGTCTCACAGAAAATAACAGCTTTTTCTATCACATGTTTTAGTTCTCTTATATTTCCCGGCCATGAATAGTCCTGTAGTGCTTGTAATGCCAGATTACCAATGTGCAACTTCTTTTTATGGTAAGTTTTTTGAAATTGATCAAGAAAAAAAACAGCCAGTTCCGGAATGTCTTCCGGTCGTTCCCTGAGAGGTGGTATTTCAATTTGCACTGTGTTGATTCGATAGATCAGATCTTCGCGGAATTTACCCTGTTGAACCATTTCGAATAATGGTTTGTTGGTAGCACTAATTAACCGGATGTCAACCGGAATGGGTGAGTTGGATCCGAGAGGAATCACTTCTTTATTTTGAATAGCTGTAAGTATTTTGGATTGCAACGGCAGTGTAAGATTTCCGATTTCATCCAGGAAAAGTGTTCCCTCCGATGCAATTTCAAACCGTCCCGGTTTGTTTTCGACTGCATCGGTAAACGCCCCTTTTGCGTGTCCGAACAATTCGCTTTCGAAGAGTGTTTCACTCAATGATCCGAGATCGACGCCAACAAAAATTTCATCCGTTCTGGCAGATCGTTTATGAATCTCCCTGGCGATGACCTCTTTACCTGTCCCACTTTCCCCCAATAGTAAAATACTGGCATCTGTTTTTGCTACCTTTTCAACGATTCGCATAACCTCTTTCATCGCTTTTGAGACTCCGGTACACAATTGAAAGTCACGATCAATACTTTCTTTCAGATGTTTCTGTTTTGATTTTAACCGGGAGATCTCCAGTTTCGATAACCGCAAGGTATAGGCTGATAAAATGGTGGACAGGATCTTTTCCTGATCCCATGATTTTTGTATAAAATCAGTAGCGCCTTCTTTCATCGCTTTTACAGCCAGCTCAATATCACCGAAAGCTGTGATGAATACGATGGTGACCACAGGATCCATTTCGAATATTTTGTTCATCCAGAAGATCCCTTCATTTCCGGTATTCACTCCGGCATGGAAATTCATATCCAGTAAAATGATATCATATGAATCCTTATCCAGTAAAGAGGGAATTCGGTTGGGATTCTTTTCTGTTACTATCTCTGAGAAATGAGGAGTCAGGACCATTTTCAGAGCGATCAACAACTCCTCATTATCATCAACAATTAGTATTTTCCCTTTGGTTTTTGTCATGATACTACCTGGGTGATGATTTCTCGCATAAACTCGGCAGCCAGCTCTGCATTTTTTTCTGCATATTCGATTCCGACCCGTTCTCCGTTAACAACAGGAAGTGAATGGCACAGTTCATAGCTAAAGTAACCGTTGTATCCAATATCATGCATTGCCCGGGCAAAATCGGTGTAGAATGGTGCTCCGTTTACCTTGCCACCATCATCCCTTTCATATTCGCCTCCGAAGTGAGTTAATACCTGAAGGTCTCCCACAGCCTGTGCTGCCGTTTGAATATTCTCAGCAGATTTATCGACCATGATTGGTGCATCCAGTGATACCTTCAGGCTGGGAGAATTGATCTCATTAACCATTGTTAGTACATCCCTGTAGTCTTTGATGACCGGTGCATGATTCTGTAAGGCAAGAATAATCCCTGCATCTTCCGCATATTTTGTACATTCTTTCATTCCGTTGAAGCACCATTCCCAGGTCTCTTCTTCCGTGAATTTCTCATGTGTAACCTGCCAGATGTTTCGTGCGATACTATATTCTGCAACCTGCGGATGCAATGTTACGCCAGGCCAACCGAGAAACATCCGGAGTGTTCTGGCTCCGAGATCAGCCGTCATCCGGATCAATTCTTTAACGTAAGCGATCTGGCACTCACGGAATTCCGGTATCGGGCTGCTGAAATCATTATTGGCTGCCACTCCGAAAATTTCAATTCCCTCGCTGTCGGCATAGGATCGCAATTCCTTGCAATGTTCCACCGGCCAGTCGAGCGGATTGCCATGCGGACGTTTTCCATCAATTTCAATTCCTTCATAACCGTACTGTTTCGCCCGCTTAATTATTTCCTCCAGGGAGAGAGCTTCTCCGCGGTACCAGATGCCAAGAAAGGTAATGCTGTACAGACCCACTTTCATGTTTGAGCTTTTCTCCGGTTTGCATGCGGACAAACCATTCACACTTGCCATCAGACCGGCTGTTGCAGCCAGTGAGGTGGAAACAAACTGTCGACGATTCATTCCTGTGCTTTTTTCCATGATGTTTGTTATTTTTCTATATGTAAATGTAATAAAAACAGACATGAGTGTTGGAATTTCCAACATCTGATTATAACACCATTTAGTTAATAATTTATAGATCAGGTAATTATAATTCTGGTATACGGCTTGAGCAGGATATGTGGATTGGAACGTTATTCAGGCAGATTTTTGTATATTATTGAAATGAATCATCCACGATGTTCAGGAACTACATAAAAACTTCAGTAAGGATCATACTCAGGAACAAGGTATTCTCTTTCATCAATATTCTTGGACTGGCTATCGGCCTGACCTGTTTTATCCTGATTTTTTTATGGGTAAAGGATGAAACCGGGTATGATCGATTCCATGCGAATGCTAATCGGCTTTACAGGCTTCTCCAGAAAGACCATGCAGATCCTGATTTTGTATGGACAACAACACCGACTCCTTTAGGGCCTCTGTTGACAGAGAACATACCCGAGATTGAAGCATATACACGATACTGGTCGGGAGGGAGTGCTGTTAAATACAAGGATAAACTGTTTTGGGAAAGAGAGATCCGGTTGGTGGATCCATCTTTCTTGCTGATGTTTACTTTTCCCATTGTTGAGGGTAATCCTGAACTGGCTTTACCCAATACCGATGCGGTGGTTCTGACAGAATCCACTGCGAAGAAATATTTTGGGAACGAGGAACCGGTCGGAAAGATGCTGAATATCAGAGATACGCTTGACCTGACCGTAACTGCAGTGATCGAAGATCCACCAAAAAAGTCCCACTTTCAGTTCACCATGCTGTTGCACATTGATCTTGTTCCTGAGTACCGGTTAACCAGCTGGGCATCGGATTATCCTACCTACATTATGGTTTCAAAGGATGCACAAAAAGACAGTGTGATTCGTAAGATGGAAACGGAATGGAGGATGCTGGATCCTGATGGAACAAACTACTCGGATCTTCAACCTGTATCAGAGGTTTATCTGAATGAATATGTTGGTCCTCATAAATCCATATTTGTTTATGCCTTTTCTGTTATTGCCGGATTGGTTCTGGTGATTGCCTGCATTAATTTTATGAATTTGTCAACTGCAAGGTTAACAAAACGTGCACAGGAGGTGGGATTAAGAAAAGTGATGGGAGCAAAACGATCTCAACTGATAGTACAATTCCTTTTTGAATCAATCCTCTTTGCCTTTTTTGCCCTGATCATTGCCTGGATTCTTGTTGAGTTGTTCCGGCCCTCATTCAATCACCTTACAGGCAAAGAGGTTGAGATTGCCTATTCAGATCCTCTCCTGTTGCTGTCTCTCCTGTTAATTCTCCTTTTTACGGGTTTGTTTTCAGGGAGTTATCCTGCCATTGTTCTATCATCATTCAGACCGTTATACATACTTAAAGGGAAGGGACTGATTCATCCCGGTAGCAAAATGCTGCGTTACCTCCTGGTGGTTTTTCAGTTTTTTGTTTCAACAGTATTAATTGTCTGTATAATGGTTATTTATAAACAATTATTGTACATACAGAATAAAGACCTTGGACTTAACAAACAGAATATTTTGGTAATGCCATTCAGTGAAGAGTTTGCTTCAAGGTATGATGCTATTAAGGATGAGTTAACACGAAATCCCCGGATTTTTTATGTTTACGGCTGTTCCCATCTGCCAACCAATGTAAATTCACACGTTGGTATGAGCTGGGAAGGGAACGAGAATGACCAGGGAATTGGGATCGACTATTTTATGGCGGATTATGATATGATTGAAGCCATGGAGATGGAGATGTTGTATGGACGCAGTTTTTCCGAAAATTTTGCCGGTGACGATTCTATCGCATATATTATTAATGAATCGGCATTATTACGGATGGGAATTGAGAATCCCGTGGATTATCCGGTTGAATTCCAGCATCCATACTTCCCGGATCGATTCCGGAATGGGAAAATTATTGGAGTAGTTAAGGATTTTCATCATCGACCGTTACGGGAACAAATTGTTCCGCTTGCCATACGGATATACAGACCATGGTATAACTACCTCGTAATTAAGATCAGTCCTGAATATATCCAGGAAACCGTTTCCTATATTCAGG
The DNA here is from genome assembly GCA_964481765.1 of uncultured Rikenellaceae bacterium. Classification (GTDB taxonomy): domain Bacteria; phylum Bacteroidota; class Bacteroidia; order Bacteroidales; family VadinHA17. Next base: position 37,945 of record CAYZVJ010000008.1, read on the forward strand.
ATGTTGCACGGAAATTTGCACCCGATTTCAAACTGCCATATTCTTTTTTTGAGGATGAGATTAACACGCTGTATGCACCTGAAAACAAGGTAAAGGATATTGTTGTCTACTTTGCTTTTCTGAGCATTTTCATTTCATGCCTTGGCTTGTTCGGACTGGTATCCTATACAACAGAACGGTTAACGAAACAAATCGGGATTCGAAAAGTTAATGGAGCCAGCACGGGAGGTATTGTTTTCAAGTTGATCAGGGAGTTTGCCAAATGGATAGGTCTCGGTTTGCTGCTGGGTTGTCCGGTAGCCTGGTTTATCATGAGAAAAGTGCTGATGAATTATGCCTATCGGACGGATCTTTCCTGGTGGATATTCGCGGTTACGGTGTTTGTCGTTGCAGTTATGGGAATGGTTGCGGTGACACACCAGGCATTGAAAGCGGCAAATCGGAACCCGGCGGATAGTTTACGATATGAATGAGAAAAGAGATGAGAAGTGACTTGGGAGTAGTGAGAAATGAGAAATGAGAAGGATAAAGATAAAGGATAACCTATGAAGGAAGAAGGAAGAAGAGACTCTCAGCCTACGCCAAGGCTACGGCTGATGAAACGGGACTAAAAGACTAAGTGAAGTGATAAATGAGTTAATCAGTTAACTGAAAACTAGAATGCTTAAGAATCACATAAAACTGGCATTTCGGCACATGGTTAAACAATGGCCGATAACCATCATCAACCTGGGTGGATTATCACTGGCCATTGGAATCACCATCCTCATCCTGCTTTTTGTTCAGGATCAGTTCAGTTATAATAAGTTTAATGAGAAGCGCGACCGGATCTATCTGGTGCAGCTTGGGACAACTGAACATATGCCTTCTGCAATTGGTATAGACCTGAGTGAGAATATTAAAGATATAGAGCAGATGGTAAGATTCACAGTTTGGGGATCCGGACTGGTTGAATACCCGCTTTCCGGTGAGAATTCCAATGCTTATATTCTTGAAAATCCAGTCTTTACTGATAGTACTTTGTTTGACATATTCACTTTTCAATTTTTATCCGGGAATCCGGAAACAGCTTTAGATCTTCCTTTCTCTGTTGTTTTAACGAAGGATATTGCTGATATGATTTTTCCCGGTATGAATCCGATGGGTGAAGTAATAAAAGTGGAAAACAGTTTTGAATACACGGTTACCGGTATTATAGATAACGTAAGCAATTTTCATATACCCATTGATGCGATATACTCTTTCAGTAGTCTGACAAAGATTTATGGTCCGGAATTTAATTACCGGTATGATGACGGATGGCAACACCCAACATATGTATTACTTCCTGAGAAGCATAACACATCCCAGATTGAAGAGGACATTGAAGATTTCTATAAAGAGAGGGGGATCTTTGAGGATCCTGACTTTCAGCTAAACAGTTTAAACAAGATATATTTCACAAGCAGGGTGGGCAAAAAGGGGAATCTTCAGTTTGTCTACCTCCTGCTGGTTGTTGGGATCCTGATCATCCTTGTGGCTGCCCTGAATTACATAAACCTGACTACAGCCGGATCGGGTCAACGTTCCATGGAAATTGGGATTAAAAAAGTGATTGGTGGCGATCGTGTTACACTGATCATGCAATATCTTACCGAATCAGTTCTGTTAACCCTGGTGGCATTAATCCTTGGATTCGTTATTGCCGAACTCCTGATACCACTCTTTAATAATCTGATTGTTAGCAATCTGGTCGTTAAAGAGTTCTACCGGTTACCGGTAATACTTTATGTTGTATTCGCCGCTGTTGCTCTTGGTTTACTTTCCGGACTTTATCCGGCCTATAACCTGATATCTGTTCATCCTGCACAGGTTATTAAAGGAGAAAGAACCAAAGGGAAAAAAGGGGCTATCCTAAGGAGATTCCTGATCATTTTCCAGTTTACGGTATCCATTATGTTGCTAACCGGTATGTTTACAGTATACAAGCAATTAAGCTATATGAAGAGTAAGGATCTGGGTTTTATTAAAGAGAAAACAATCATACTGGATCCGGTAAGAGCCCTGGAAGGGTCTAAGTTGACTTTCAAGGACCAGATCTTGAGTATACCCCAGGTTCAGAGTGTTTCGTTCTCAAATGCAGCACCGGGTGGCAACTTTTGGTATTGGTCAGTCTCTTCCAATGAAATAGATGCCAGTGTCCGGGTAAATGCTATTGATCCGGATTTTATATCCATGTATGGTTTACAAATTATTGATGGACGTGATTTTAACTGGGATCAAACAACTGACATGGATAATAAGTTTATTATTAATGAGACGGCTGCGAGACTTTTCGAGCTGGATGATCCCATCGGGAAAAAACTTACAGGAGGCCCCAATGGTGACGGAGAAATTATCGGTGTAATAGAGGACTTTCACTTCATTTCCCTTCATCATGAGATACAACCTCTTGTTTTGTACTGGCTTGACTGGCCTCACCGGATAATCAATGTCAGGGTATCGGGGGGTAAAATGGATAATGTCCTGCATAATATTGAGGAGAAATGGAATGAGTTTTCGGCCAACTATCCCTTTTCCTATTCATTATTGGAGGATTCCTTTGATTTGCAATACAGGTCAGAGGACCAGCTGATGAAGGCCTTTGGCTATTTTACCTTGCTTGCTCTTGTAATTGCTTGCTCCGGATTGTTCGGTCTGACACTATTTTTAGTTGAACAAAAAACAAGGGAGATCGCAATTAGAAAATCATTTGGTGCCACAGTAAGAGCCATTACTTTTTCCTTTACTTATGAAATGGTTGCACTGATTGGAATATCTATTGTGCTGGCCGTTCCGGTCTCCTGGCGCTATTTAAAAAACTGGATGTATAATTTCCCATTTAAAACAGAACTTTCCTGGTGGCTGTTCGTCATTCCGGGAATTTTTGCTGTAATACTTGCTGTATTGACAATCAGTACACTAACTTACAAGGCCGCGAACAGAAATCCGGCGGATAGTTTACGATACGAATAAAAGTGACATTTCAGAATCCTGAAGATTTATGGAAAAATGGGAAGTCTCAGGAAAGATAGTTCCAAATTGGTCCGGATGGTTTCAATTTTTTGAATGATAATCCTGACGGCAGGCAGGAAAGTTAAAAGTAAATAAAGTGTTGTTTTCGAAAATATTACACGGGATATAAAGGTTAAAAAAGGTATTAATACTGAATATGTTCAGAAATTACATAAAAATTGCATTCCGGTATATCATCAGGAACAAGATCTTTTCCATGATCAATATTGTGGGTCTGTCAATCGGAGTTGCCTGTTTTTTCCTGATTGCTTTATGGATTAAAGATGAATTGTCGTATGATCATTTTCATAAAAACCTGGAGCAGATTTATCGTGTCAATAAGGAATATCAGTTGGGGAATGAAATAAGTGCAAATCCTTCAACTCCATATCCCCTGGCTCAGGCAGCAATTGAGCAGGTTCCGGAAGTAGTCATGAGTACACATTTTTACCGGAGTAGTATCCCCGTCAGATATGGAGAAAGGATATACAATGAAGATCGGGTATGTTTTACTGACTCCTCTTTCTTTCGAATACTAACCTTTCATTTTATTAGTGGAAATCCTGAAACTGCTCTTTGCAGTCCAAACTCTGTGGTCATCTCGAGAAAGACCGCACACAAATATTTCGAGGATGTTGATCCGGTTGGCAAAAGCTTGACATGTAATAACCGTTTTGAACTGTTGGTACGGGGTGTTGTTGACGACATACCCTCAAATTCTGAATTTCAGTTCGATATGTTTGCACACATCGATAACATAACAGAAACTGATGATGCAGAGAATTGGGGATCCCACTGGTTATATACCTATCTTCTGCTTGAAGAAAACGCATCCATAAACCGGGTTGAAAAAAAATTGACTGAAATAATTCAGGATCATTTACCCAATGAAAAGCTAACACTCAAACTACAGGCACTGAGCGATTTGCATCTCTATTCCGTGGAGGGAAATCGGGCAGGCATGAAATATGTCATTTTTTTCTCATTAATAGCCGTTTTTATCCTGCTGATCGCATGTATTAATTACATGAATTTGTCAACTGCCCGGTCATCAAAACGTGAACTGGAAATCGGGATCAGAAAAACAGTAGGTGCATTCAGATACCATTTGATTTTCCAATTCATCGTTGAAGCCTTCCTCATCTCCATACTCTCCATCCTATTCGCACTGATCATTGTGGAGTTATGCAGACCTGCATTTAATAACCTGACGGGAAAGAACCTGGTGATTGACTATTTCAAACCTGTTTTTTTCCTCACTCTCATTGGTCTACTGCTAATAACCGGTTTCTTATCCGGAAGCTATCCTGCACTGGCTTTATCAAAATTCAAACCGTTGGATACCTTCCATGGTACAACCGGATTCACACTGAAAAATGAAATCTTCAGAAAAGGACTTGTCATCCTGCAGTTTGTTATCACGATCATACTCATCACGGGAACAGGGATCATCCTCTTACAACTTCGCTATACACGCACTACCGATTTGGGCTATGAACCTGAAAACCTCATTTATCTTACGATGAACCGGGATGTTAGGAATAACCTCCATACCATCAAAGAGGAACTATTGAAACACCAGGGGATCGCTTCGGTGGCCGCTTCATCCCAACTACCGGGTGAAGTTTGGAACATCATGAGGGGAATTGTATGGGAGGGAAAAGAGACTGATGACGGAGCCGCATTTGGAGTTCTGTCAATCGATGAAGATTATTTTTCAACAGTGCATACCGATTTGCTAAAAGGAAGGAGTTTTCGGCCTGACTATCCCGCAGACTCCGTCAGCGTTATATTGAATGAAAAAGCCATCCAGGTTATGGAGATGGAATCTCCTGTAGGAGGGAAATTTGATATAGGAGATGATTTCCTGTATACCATCATTGGAATTACAAGGAATTTCCATTCCCTTCCACTGAATTATAAAATCGAACCCGTGGTCATGGTAAACGATCCTGATTATTACCAAAAAGTACTGGTTCGCATTGACCCTGAACAATTCAAATCAGTTATACCGTATATAGAAGAGCTCTGGAAAAAAGTGGCTCCGAATAACCCCTTTGAGTATCACTTTCTGAGTGAGAGATTTGAAAGCATTTACCGGAGTGAGATCAGGGCTGGAAAAATATTTGGCACCTTTGTAATTCTCGCGATCATTATTTCTTCTCTTGGTCTCTTTGGTCTGACGTCTTTTATCACGGAGCAAAGAACAAAGGAGATAGGAATTCGAAAAGCGTGCGGGGCAAAGCTCGGTGAAATCGTCCTCATGTTGGTAAAAGAGACTTCTCAAGGGGTATTGATTGCCATTATAATTGCAACACCGATCTCCTGGTTTTTAATGCGGAAATGGCTGCAAAATTTCGAATACCGTACTGACCTCTCCTGGTGGATCTTTTTACTGGCTGGATTATTTGCACTGATTATTGCATTGCTTACTGTCAGTTACCAATCGTATAGTGCCGGAAGACGAAATCCGGTCGATTCACTCAGGTATGAATGAAACACATTATTCTTAAGGCAAAGCTGCAGAGAATAATGATGGTTGAATTCCTGCCCCTCCCTATCTGCCGACAGGCAGGCGGCAGGCGGGCATCCCGCCAACGGCGGGGTGAGTGAGCATAGAGCATAGAGCAAAGTGCTGGGAGCACAGAGTATAGAACGGAGAGAAGAATGACTGAATAAACAATTGAGCTAAAATTATTAACTTACATTGTCCACCGCAATCTTGATGAAGGTGGATCAACGAATCACATAGTGACGTGCCAAAGGCATCCTCCCGTAGGGATTCTTCCGAAGGAACTCCTTCGGAGCTTCGGAACTATGGGGCCTTTTGCATAACTTATAACCTCTGAATGTTCAGAAACCACATCAAAATAGCATTCCGGCAATTGATTAAACAATGGCCAATCACAATCATCAATCTTGGTGGTTTATCACTTGCCATTGGCATCACAATTCTCATTCTCCTTTTTGTACGGGATCAGTTTAGTTTTAATAAATTTAATGAGAAGCGTGACCGGATCTATCTTGTTCAGTTGGGGACTACTGAACACATGCCCGCAGCCATTGGAATAGATCTGAAAGAAAATATTAAGGATATTGAGGAAGTTGTCAGGTTTACAGTTTGGGGTGCAGGCCTTGTGGAGTATCCTTTATCTGGAGAAAAACCTCAATCCTATATTTTGGAAAATCCTGTATTTGCCGATAGCACAATTTTTAATGTTTTTAGTTTCAATTTCATATACGGTGATCCCGAAACAGCCTTTAGTGCACCTTTGTCTGTTATCCTGACTGAGGATATAGCAGCGATGATCTTCCCATTCGAAAATCCGGTTGGCGAAGTGATCAGACTTGAGAATAGCATGGAATATACTGTTACCGGAGTGATAGAAAATGTACAGAATTTTCACATACCCATCGATGCTATCTTTTCATTCAACATCTTTACGAAAATGCGCGGAGGAGACTACCGGTATGATGATGGATGGCAGCACCCCACATATATTTTGCTGCCTGAGAAACATAACCCTACTCAGATCGAAAATAGAATAGAAGAATTCTATAAGGAGCGAAAGATCTTTGAGAACCCTGACTTCGAACTTAATAGTTTGAACAAAGTGTATTTTACCAGCAGGGTAGGAAAGAAAGGTAATCTTCAGTTTGTCTACCTTCTGCTTGTTGTTGGTATTCTAATAATTATTGTGGCAACTCTCAATTACATTAATCTTACGACTGCAGGATCGGGACAACGGTTTATTGAGGTTGGAATAAAGAAAGTAACAGGAGCCGGCAGAAGTAACCTCATTGCACAGTTTCTTACAGAGTCTGTGCTTCTTACATTATTGGCTTTAGTGCTGGGATTTATAGTAGCTGAGTTGCTTGTACCTCCATTTAATCAGCTGATAGTCAGTAATTTGAAAGTGAATGAATTTTACCGGGTCCCTGAAGTTATCTATTTTATATCCGGTGCTATTTTACTGGGGATCCTTTCCGGTTTATATCCGGGTATTAACCTGATTTCTGTCAATCCTGCACCTGTATTAAAAGGAGAAAGAACAAAGGGCCGAAAGGGAATTAATCTGAGGAGATCACTGATCCTTTTTCAGTTTACTGTTTCTATTATGCTACTTACCGGGATGTTCACAGTCCTGAAACAGGTAAATTACATGAAAAGTAAAGATCTCGGATTTGTTAAAGAAGAAACAATAATTCTGGAACCACTACGGGCATTGCAGGATACTATGATGACTTTTAAAAAAGAAATACTTAACATCCCCCAGGTTCAGAAGGTCTCTTATTCAAATGCACCGCCCGGAGGCAATTTTTGGTATTGGACGGTCAGGTCAAATGAAATAGAAAGCAGCGTAAGGGTCAATGCAGTTGATCCTGATTTCATTTCAATGTATGGTTTAAAAATAATTGAAGGGAGGGACTTCAATTGGGATCTTGTGACTGATAAGGATAATAAATTTATAATCAATGAGACTGCAGCACGACTTTTTGAATTGGATCATCCGGTTGGTAAGAAATTATTGGATGGTCCTAACGGTGATGGGGAGATCATAGGGATCATTGAAGATTTTCACTTTATATCACTACACCACCAAATCGAACCGCTTGTTTTATACTGGCTTGACTGGCCGCACCGCGTAATTAATATCAGGATAACAGGTGAGCACATGGAAAATACACTGCATAATATCGAGGCAAAATGGGATGAATTCTCAGCAAACTTTCCCTTTTCCTATACTTTCCTGGATGATTCATTTGACCTCCAGTACAGATCTGAGGATCAGCTTATGAAAGCCTTTGGATATTTTACAATTCTTGCACTTGTTATTGCTTGTTCAGGACTCTTTGGGCTAACCCTGTTTATCGTTGAGCAAAAAACACGGGAAATTGCAATAAGAAAAGCATTTGGTGCTACCGTAAGAGCCATAACCTATTCTTTCACCATTGAAATAATTGTGCTTATCGGAATCTCAATCATGTTAGCCGTACCGGTCTCCTGGCGATATCTGAAGAACTGGATGTATAATTTCCCGTTCAAGACCGAACTCTCATGGTGGCTCTTTGTTATCCCGGGTGTCATTGCTGTTATCCTGGCTATATTAACAATAATTGTACTTACATTCAAAGCGGCGAATCGAAATCCAGTAGATTCACTCAGGTATGAATGATGATTGATGAATGATGAATAATGATTGATGAGTTGGGTTCTCGGTACTCGTAACTCGGTGCTCGGTAAAAGAGAGAGACTGAGAGACTGAGTGACGAAGAGACGAAGAGAAGTGTTATGTCTTGTTAGTAATTTGCAGTGCGAACTTCGTCTGACCACTAAGCGCTGGAGTGTGAGGCAGCAAGTTGGTCTGACGAATAAAGAGATGGAAATATTTTATCAGATAATACAATTCTGAATAAGGGCATTAGATATTTTCATGGTAACGAATTATCTTTGTTCATCGTCTAATAAATAAATCCATCCTTCCGATATGTTACGTTATAACCTGAAGATTGCCATCCGAACCTTTCTCAAGCAGAAAGGATATTCATTCATCAATGTAACCGGTCTGGCGATCGGTTTGGCTGCCTGCCTATTTATTCTTCTCTGGGTACAGGATGAACTGTCATATGACAGGTTTCATGAAAAGGCTGACCGCATTTATATTGTAGGTCTGGATATTAAACTGGGTAACCAGGATTTGAAAGCCGGTTCAACACCTCCCCCGATGGTATTCGCTTTAATGGAAGAATTCGAAGGGATCGAACAGGCTGCCCGGTTCGAAGGTG
>CAYZVJ010000009.1:0-3186 GCA_964481765.1 uncultured Rikenellaceae bacterium
GGATTTATCCCGGGGATATTGCGCTCAGTAAAAAACGGGCTTTAGCCCGGCATCCTTTCAGATCCGTGACCGGTCGATATCAATTTCAAGCCAGTGTTCCAGGGTGGATATGACGGTTTCTTTCTGTTCATCCGGCAGGTTCCAGATCCGGGTTCTATGAGACCCACCCGGTTTGACAATTTTGATCGAGTTGGTGCTTCCGGTTAATTCGGCAGCAGTGGCAGACCATGTATCTGTTTCACCATAAATAAAAATAAAATTACATGCACTGTACCGGATGTATTGGTCGACTTCCTGCATCAGGTCATAATTATAGATAAGTTCCACATTCTGCGGGGCAGAAAAGGTAAAAATTGGATTGGTAACCGATTGGAGCAGGCCGTCAAATTCATCAAAATCATATCCATAATATCCGATTTCAGTCATCGCCTGGTAAAAGAATGGTTCGTATGTTTTTATTCCTTCATCGGAAAAATAATCAAATCCACCTACCATTGCAAAGTGACTGAATATCACTGAATCCGGGCTGTCTGCGTCAGGAATACCTTCACAATCAAATCCCCATTGCCAGAAAGAGAAGGAGTATTCAAGCACGGAATATTCGAACGCTTCTTCCTCTGAAATACGTGTAAAGGTGAGCCCCCTGCTGGAACATGATTCCCTGAACATCGGGAAATATATCTCCCTGTCAGCAAGAATCTTTGCTTGAAAATCGTGGATTTTCTGTCGGCACTCCCCGGTTCCGACGTTTTCTAAAAACTCATAAATCCGTGGATCCTCTTCCGAAAAATTCAAAGGGGCAACATAGGGAATCCGCACATCAACATCTTCAGGGAAAAAATAACTATGGTACATGACTGTCTGTCCCCCTTTACTGATACCGGTCGTGATCCACTCACCGGGATATACGTGTTTGAACAGTTCAATGATCCGATGGTGATCACTGGCTGCCTGTTCAGTGGTCAGAAATTGCCAGTCGATTGAATCGGGTACGGATTCACCAAAATAACGGTGTTCCACAACAATCTGGTTGCAATTCAACAACCGTGTGATTTCCGTTGGCTGGTTACCTCTTGCATTATACCCCTCTGTCACCAGCACAACCGGTAGTGTGGAATCGACATGGGAGATATAGATCTTTTGCGGAAAGGTGGCACTCTGCAGATCTTGATAATCCAGCGGTTGTTGCAGGAGTATTTTATAGGATGATACAAACATTGAATCACCCTCTATCTCTGTCACTTCAGCATCCGGAAGGGTATCCAATCTCTCCTGCAATGAAAGGATCCGGCTCTCACAGGATACGAACAGTATAAGACACACCATTGAGCAGGCAAGAAGGCTCCGGTATTTAACAGGTAATTGTCTTTTCATGGTCAGGGTTTGTTTTAGCTATATCGGTTTTGTTTTTTCGTTTAACCATTTTTTCTCTTCCTCACTGAGTTTGGGAGACAACTGTTCATAAACCCGTTTGTGGTAATCGTTGATCCACCTGACCTCCTCTTCCACCAGCAATGACTTTTCGATCAGGGACCGGTCGATGAAACATAGCGTAACGGTTTCAAATTCGAGGAATTGTCCGTATGTACTCTTTGTACCCGGGATGCAGAGCATCAGGTTTTCCGTCCTGATTCCATATTCACCTTCCCTGTAAATAGCCGGTTCATCCGAAGTTAGCATACCCGGTTCAAGATTCACACTCATGTTACCGGATGCAGCTGTTCCGATGGTTTGCGGCCCTTCATGTACATTGAGAAAAAAACCAACGCCATGTCCTGTGCCGTGACCGTAGTTTAATCCGTTTTCCCAGAGGGCTTTTCGTGCCAGGACCTCGATCTGGTATCCTTTGGTTCCCTCCGGAAACCGAACCATTGCCAGGTTGATGGTCCCTTTCAGGGCCAGCGTAAAATCCCTCTTCTGTTGTGCTGAGGGTTTGCTCATGGCTATTGTCCTGGTCACATCGGTTGTTCCATCCAGGTATTGCCCTCCCGAATCGAGTAAAAACAGGCCTTCCGATTTCAGTTGAGCATCACTCTCCGGGGTAGGCTCATAATGGGGACTTGCTCCATGTGGTCCGTATGCAGCAATGGTAGCGAAACTATCACCCCGGTAATATTCCTGTTCAGCCCTGAATGCAGCAAGTTTCCGGCTGGCAGACATCTCTGTTATTTTCTCTTTTCCTATGGTGTTTTCGAGCCACATGAAAAACCGGGTCAGGGCTACACCATCCTTAACCATAACCTTTCTGATGTGGCCGATCTCGGTTTGATTTTTTACTGCTTTCAAACGGGTAGGAATGCTAATTCCCTCCTTGATGCTGACCCGATCGGGAATGGAACGATAGATCCAGCAATTTACGGTTCCCGGGCTGAGATAGATCGTTGCCCCATCCGGTATCTCCTGAAGGATATCGTTTATTTTAAGATAAGGAAGAACGGAAATCCCCTGGCCGGTCAATTGCCGGTAAATGCCATCCGGAAGTTTTTCCCGGTGAACAAAAAGGTATGCATCGTTCATTCCAATGATTGCATAACTAATGAACAACGGGCTATAGCGAACGTCACAAGCTCTGAGGTTAAAGGTCCAGGCAATGTCATCCAATGCTGCGAGCAGGTGGTAATCTGCTCCGGTTTCAACCAGCTTTTTCCGGATAATATCGATCTTTTCTTCTCTTGCACAACCGGCAAATCTCACTTCATGTTCAACTACTTTCGTATCCGGCAGGTGAGGGCGATCTTTCCACAATGGGCTGATAAGATCGGTATGAATATCTACAACAATCCCTTTCGGTTCAAGCATGGAGCAAATTTTCCGATGCAATCCAATGGGAACTACCTTACCGTCATACCCTACCCTGTTACCTGCAGTGAGGTTGGTACACAGCCAATTAATGAATTCAGGAGTATGGGGAATGGTCAATCTCATCAATTGAAAACCAGTTCCTTTCAGTTGTTCCTCTGCCTGGATAAAATACCTTGAATCGGTCCACAATCCCGCAAAACGGGGAGTTACTACAACCGTACCAGCCGACCCGCTGAAACCGGTTAACCATTCAATGCATTTCCAGTGATCCGGAACATATTCTCCGATATGAGGATCAGTGATAGGAATGATGTATGCAGCAAGTTGATGCTCTTTCATCAGTGCCCTTAATGAAATTAGTTTCTCATTATGTTTCATCGGTGA
>CAYZVJ010000009.1:3286-10523 GCA_964481765.1 uncultured Rikenellaceae bacterium
GAAGAGATGAAAAGCATGGGTTTGCAGGACATCTCTTTAGACGAAAAGGGATATGTTATGGCAACATTGCCTTCGAACTGCATTAATAAAATCCCAATCATTGGTTTCATAGCTCATATGGATACCTCACCGGACATGTCGGGTAAAAATGTCAACCCACAGGTGATCAGGGATTATGATGGTAAAGATATCCTGCTGAATGAAAAGAAGAAAGTCACTCTTTCCCCTGCAGACTTTCCGGAAATTCTCAATTACAAAGGACAGGATCTGGTCACTACCGACGGCACCACACTGCTCGGGGCGGATGACAAGGCAGGGATTGCAGAGATCATGGCTGCCATGGAATATCTTGTCCGGCATCCCAACATGAAACATGGCACCATTCGAATCGGGTTTACACCTGATGAAGAGATTGGTCGTGGAGCAGATCATTTCGATGTAAAAAAGTTCGGAGCTGATTTTGCTTATACAGTCGATGGAGGAGAGATGGGTGAGTTGGAATACGAGAATTTCAACGCGGCTCTTGCAACCATTACCATTCATGGAAGAAATGTTCACCCGGGAACGGCAAAAGACAAAATGATCAATGCCATTCACCTGGCAATGGAATTGAACCAGATGCTTCCGGTGAATGAACGACCTGAATTCACAACCGGACGGGAGGGGTTCTTTCACCTGATTGATTTTAACGGATCCGTCGAACAGACAAAGATCAGGTACCTCATCAGAGACCACAACCGAACGAAATTCGAAGAGAAAAAAAAGCTGATTACAGATTGCTCCAAGCTTCTTAATCTAAAATACGGACCGGACCGGTTTACTCTTGTACTGAAAGATCAGTATTACAACATGAGAGAAAAACTCGAACCGGTCATGCACATCGTAAACCTTGCAAAAAATGCGATGAAGGCTGAAGAGATCAAACCCATTATTAAACCGATCCGCGGGGGAACGGATGGGGCACGGTTGTCCTTTATGGGATTACCCTGTCCCAACCTGTTTACAGGTGGACATAATTACCATGGAAAGTATGAATTCATCCCCATACCCTCCATGGTGAAAGCAGTCAGGGTGATCCTTCGCATCATTCAATTGTCTGTAAATCAAAATAATCAATCATAAATAAGTTATAATGAACTTCAGATCAACGATTCTTCAATTCGCAGCTTTCATCCTGATCATGATGGTTGCCTCATGCAGCCGGGAAGGCAGTTATACAATACAGACTTGCCAGGGAGATATCTTAGCAGGAGATCTTGGAAAAACACTGACACATGAACACATCCTGGTCGATTTTATCGGTGCTGACAGTACGGGATACCATCGGTGGAACAGGGAAGATGTCATAGCCAGGGTGCTCCCTTTTCTGGAAGAGATCAAAGAGTATGGTTACCAGTCCCTGTTTGAATGTACTCCTGCATACCTGGGACGGGATCCTTTACTGTACAAAGAATTATCCGCCAGAACGGGATTGAATATCATTACAAACACCGGTTATTATGGGGCGGTAAATAACAGGTTCCTTCCTGCTCATGCTTTCACCGAAACAGCGGACCAGTTAGCTGAAAGATGGATTGAAGAATTTAACCATGGCATTGAAGATTCGGGTATTAAACCCGGTTTTATTAAAATTGCCATTGAGCGCGATTCTTTGGTATCTGATCTTCATGAAAAACTGGTCAGGGCAGCTGCACGAACGCATCTGGCTACAGGATTGACAATCGCTTCCCATACCGGCCCTGCAGCAGGAGCATACAGAGAGGCAGAAATAATAAGGTCAGAGGGGGTATCTCTGGAAGCATTTATCTGGGTGCATGCTCTTGAAGGAGATGTAAGGGATAATATCGCACTGGCCAACCAGGGGATGTGGATCTCTTATGACAAGATGAACGACCAGCCTGAAACAGTAGAGCTGTTTATGGATCATTTGCGCGGGATGAAGGAAGCCAAACTACTGCATAAAGTATTGCTTTCTCACGATGCCGGGTGGTATAAACCGGGACAGGAAAATGGCGGGACATTCCGGTCTTTTACATCCATTGAAACGATCTTACTGCCAGAGATGAAAGAATCAGGCTTTTCTGAACAGGAAATTCATTTACTGTTGGTTAAAAATCCCGAACAGGCATTTGGCATGAGAGTTCGCGCAACAGGTGAGTATTAACTGGTGTTCGGTATTCTCATTTCTTTTTAAAACCCGGACACTATACTACCTGCTTATTTCCCCGGTTTTTCTCCTTCCGAAACGATGAATTCCTTTTCCAATAGCTGATCATCAGTTTCCAGCAGAAGCCTGTAAGTCCCTTTATCCAGGAACCGTTTGTAATGAATAAAATACGGGTCCATACTTTCCTCTTCTTTGATCACCAGGTCCCATCGATACTGGTTTAATCCACGTTTGGATTCAATTTCTTTCGACCAGAAAATTTCTTCCTTATTGTTAATGACTTTCAGTTTAACCAGTTTTGGATCGGGCACCCAAAAGGTAACGGGAACTTTCCGAACAGTACTGAAATCCGGATCACGATGCGTGTCATTGATCCAGGGTCTTCTGGCCACTTCAATTTCACACAGGTAATTCTCATCCAGTGGATAACCCGTTCTGAATACTTCGTGAAGAGGTTTAAGGTTGATCTTATAGATCCCCCGGCCATGTGTTCCAATCACAAGATCCATGGTTTGCTCCTGTACTAACAGGTCTGAAACAGCCACTGCAGCCATATTCCTGCCCAGCAATGACCAGGATTCTCCCCTGTCCATTGAGACATAAACACCACGGTATGATCCTGCATACAGGATTTTTTCAAAAAGGGGATCCTCACATATGACATAAACGATTTCATCGGGCATATTTCCTTTGACTTTCTTCCAGTTATCGCCATAATCTTCAGACACGTACAGGTAATGATGGAGATCATCGTAGTTTATACCCGTCATCGCCAGGTACACCCGGGAGGGAGAATACCTGGATGCAACGATACTGCGTATATAATTGTTTGCCAGTCCTTCTGACCGTTCCTCCCATGTCTCCCCATCATTCCGTGAGACCCAGAATGCCCCCCTGTCAGTTCCCATATAAATAAGTCCGGTATCCAGAGGAGACTTTGCCAGTGCACCCGCAGCAACAGATTCTTTATCCGGATACTTTGAGACAGATAAATCTTCACTGATAATATCCCAACTATCGCCTCTGTTTATGCTCTTGAATACATAATTACCTGCAAGGAAGAGAGTTTTTGAGTCATGCGGCGAAATTATGTATGGTGTAACGAAGTTGAACTGAAGGTTCCCCGATTGATTTCGGGATATGCGTGGCCGGATGAATTTAGATAGTCCGGTTTTCAAATTTTTTCTCATTATTCCGCCATTCTGAGAGCTAAAATAGACGGTATTCGGGTCCTCCGGATCGACCTGGGTTACACAACCATCACCCCCGCTCCAGGCATCAACCCACAGGTATCTCCATCCATCAGCATATCGTGGATCCCACTCATTTGCCGGGCCAAAAACTGTTGCATCATCCTGTGTTCCTCCATAAATCATGTAAGGGTCCTGGTTATCAACGGTAATATCATAAAATTCACCGGCAGGAATATTGTTGTAGTGAATCCAGGTTTCACCTTTATCATAACTGCAATACAGCCCACCATCATTTCCCAGCATCAGGTGAGCAGGATTCAGGGGATTAATGAATAATTCGCAATGGTCAAGATGGAGTGGATCGGCATCACTTGGGAAAATATGAAATACATCCCCACCTACCAGATCAAAAGTAGTTCCTCCATCAGTGCTGTGTGCCATACGTATACCTAGTGCAAAAATCTCATCATCATTCTGAGGATTAACATAAATATCTGCAAAATACCATCCAATCCGGGAAAAAATGAGCAATTCTTCAGCATGGGTTTTAGTCCATTTTTCTCCACCGTTAACACTTTTATACACTTCTGCTGCTCCCTGATTCCTGTTCCCAAGGTTATCAACAAGTGCATACACTTTTTCCGGATCTTCCCGGGAAACAGCGATCCCGATTCTGCCAATCCGGTTACCCCGGGGAAATCCATCTTTTACTCTTTTCCAGGTTTCCCCACCGTCTTTGCTGGTATATACACCGCTTTTCCCACCGGTTGTTCCTGGAAAGTTTTCCCAGGCAGAAGCATACAAAACATCCGGATTAACGGGTGAAATCACTACATCATTAACACCTGTTTTTTCATCAATATATAAAACATGTTCCCAATTTAAACCGCCATTAGTAGTCCGATATAATCCCCGGTTTGGATTGGGAGACCAAAAATGACCCAGAACTGCCACGAACACTATGTCTGGATTTGTGGGATGAATGGCTATCTCCCCAATATGCCAGGAATCATTCAGTCCACAGTGTAACCAAGTTGTTCCTCCATCTTCCGATTTATAGATACCCGTGCCCGGCATTGTAAAGTTCCGGGGTTTCTTTAAGCTTTCTCCAGTCCCCAGGTAGATAATTTCAGGATTGGAGGGAGCAAGAGCAATATCTCCAATTCCCAGTGCCGGTTGATCTTCAAAAATCGCTTCCCACGTTAAACCGTTATTTACCGTTTTCCAAAGATTACCTGATCCGAAAGCCACATACATGGTCCCGGGATGAGAGGGATCGAGTTGCACAGCTTCTACCCTTGCTGAATTAATTACAGGGCCCAGGCTGATCCACTCCAGCCCAAAAGGTGTGCTTTCTTTCATTTGTTTGTATTCGGCAAATGAGGATACCAACTGTGATTCCGGTTGCTGTGGGCATGCAATTCGGGCAATCACAAAGCAAAAAAGCAAAGAAACTGGAAATAATTTTCTTAAAATTAGCAAATTATTATCTCTGATTACTTAACAATTATTACCGGAAAATGAATCCCTCCTTTAGCGGATCGTCGGGATCAAAACAGAATTCATTCTGTCCCGTAATGTAAGCCGTCCCCGTAACTTCAGGAACAATTGCATCATAATCCCCAAAGGTGGTTTTTTCCACTACCCTGACGTCCATCGTGGAACCAAGGATACCTTCAATGGTTATCTTTTCATTCAGGTTCAATTCCTTTCTTGCAAAATGCAGGGCAGCTCTTGCACTAACCCCGGATCCGGTTGCTGACCGGTCCACCTCGCCTTCGGCAAAAATGCACACGTTGCGGCTATGGTGCCTGTAATCGTAAGGATCGCCTGTGAAGATGGTGCCGTATAGAAAACTCAGATCCTCTTCAAAAGGATGGCGGATAATAAAATTTCCTGCAACCGCTTTTTTTATCCGCTTACCGTAATCAATCAGTTTATTGTAATCGGAACCATCCAGGTTCAGTGCCAATGACTTCGCTTCACAAAAAGCATAAAATGCGCCACCGAAGGCAACGTCAAAAGTAACCCGTCCGATCCCCGGAATTTCTATCATTTGATCCGCCAGCAATACAAAGGAAGGAACATTCCGGAACGATGCTTTCTCTACGATTCCATTTTTCCGGTGTCCGGTTGCAATGATTCTTCCGGAGGGACCATCGATCTTCAGAACCGGATCAGTATCCTTTTTGATCATGATATCGGTATCCAATACCAACTTTGTCACGGCAATGATCCCATGTCCGCACATGGTGCTGTACCCCTCGTTATGCATGAAAAATACGCCAAAATCACCATCCTCGGTAACCGGTTCGGTAATAATTGCACCATACATATCAGCATGTCCCCTGGGTTCCAGCATGGTTCCCTTTCGGATGTAATCGAAGTGTTCACTGAAATATTTCCGTTTTTCAAGGATGGTGTTGCCCTTGATTTCCGGAACTCCGTTAACAAAGACCCTCAGGGGTTCACCTCCCGTATGCATATCGATGGTCTTCAGTACCATCCACTCCTCGGGCGGTTTCCATTTCCAGTTTTTAAGCATGTGATCCGAATGTTTACTATGAATAAAAATTGTACTACTATATGTCCACCTCCTTGCCAATTCCCTCTTCCCTGGCTTTCTGGAAAATATAATCAGACACCACCAGGTCAAACAGCGCCATTCCAACGGACTTAAACAGGCAGGTTTGATCCTGATCCACCTTTACCTCCCCCAGGACCAGTTTCCCGGCAGAGATGATCTGATCTTCAGCTATCCAACGGTGGTTCAACGGATCGATCAAATCACCCGTTTCAGTCAATGCATGATCGGTATCAACAAATAAGTATTTCAACTTCCGGAATAGTGATTCGGGAAACTCGCGCATATCGGGTTTAAACGATCCGATACCAATAAACTTTTTACCCATAATCATTTTCTCACCGTCCGGTATTACCGGGACCTTTGATGGAGTAGCGCTTATGATCAGGTCGGTCTGGCTCAGCATGTCCTCAATCCGTTCTGTCATACAAACTTCAACCCGAGGGTAATAAAGATGAAATTGTTCAATAAATTCATCCTTGCTTTCCGGGTTAATATCATAGAGTATGATCTTCTGGATTTTTCTGACAGCGCAGGCGAAGATTGCCTGGTGAAAGCCCTGGACTCCAATACCGACAATACCTGCTGTGGTTATTCCCGGATCTGTAATATACCGGACACCAACACTCCCGACAGCTCCGGTGCGAACAGCCGTTAGTTTTGCTCCATTTAACATCGCAATGGGTTCACCCGTTTCAGCATCATTCAGGACAACAATACCGTTCATCACCATTTTCTTCTTCTCCCGGTTACCCGGGAAGATCGACAGCAGCTTCGTAGCCATGCTTTCCCGGGTAAAACAGGGCATCAACAGGAGCGTATTGCCTTGATAGTCAAGGTGCACTCTTTGAGGCATGTAAAATTCCTTTTTTTCATACATGATCAACGCCTTTTCAATTGCCATAACAACTTCCTGGCAGGAGGCGGCTTTCAGGATATCATCTGCACTCAGGCATAGCATGTCTTACAAGTTATAAGTTATTGGGTTATCAGTTATTAAGTTATTGAGTAAATTAATGTTATCTGTTTACTTTAAGGTATTTGATTCGTTCTTTCTCAATTTTTTTTATCAGGTTACTACCTATCAAACTTTCCAATCAGACACCTGAATAACTCAATAACCCAATAACTCAATAACATTAAATTTCTCCTTCTTCCACCATTAACTTATCACATAGTGATGTGCCAAAGGCATCCCTATGGGGCATATGGCATACCCAATCAATTTATAACCCTCTCTTTTTCCACTTCATCGATTGTTTTTGGAAGCGGTTTCCCCAGGCACCTGGCGCC
>CAYZVJ010000009.1:10623-23260 GCA_964481765.1 uncultured Rikenellaceae bacterium
CTTTTTCCACTTCATCGATTGTTTTTGGAAGCGGTTTCCCCAGGCACCTGGCGCCCGTTTCTGTAATGACAAAATCCTCTTCATTCCGGCAACCGCTGAAATCGTTGCACTGCTCCACCTTGTCATAGTTTATAAACTCTTTGAATTTGCCCTCCGCTTTCCATTGTCCGATCAATTCTGGGATGAAGTAGATTCCCGGTTCAATGGTCAATACAAACCCGGGTTCCAGGGGGCGTCCCAACCGCAATGATTTCAATCCGAACTGCGAACTTTTGGGTTGTCCGTCGTACCCAACATAAATCTCTCCAAGGTCTTCCATATCGTGAACATCCAGTCCCATCATATGACCTGTACCACAAGGGAAGAACAGTGCATGAGCTCCCTTTTCCACGGCTTCATCAACATCACCCTTCATAAAACCCATATCTTTCATTCCGGCGGCAATTGTGCGGCAAGCTGAAAGATGAACCTCTTTAAAGTTCACTCCTGGTTTCAACATGTTTACAGCAGCCAGGTGGGCATCCAGTGTAATCTGGTAGATCTCTTTTTGTCTACCGGTAAACGTTTTATCAACCGGGAAGGTGCTTGACATATCCCCGGCATAATGCATGGCTGTTTCGGCTCCCGCATCAAGAAGGAATAGTTGTCCGCTCTCCAACCGGTTTCCATGGTAATGATTGTGTAATGTCTCTCCATGTATAGTAGCAATAATCGGGAATGCGATATCTCCACCTTCAGCCAGTGCGGTTTCGTGCACCCTGGCAGCGATTTGGGCTTCGGTCATTCCGGGCTGAGCCATTTTCATGGCTACAAGGTGCATATCCACGGTAATGTTAACCGCTTTTTCAATCTCATCAATCTCTTCCGGAGTCTTATAATTGCGCTGGTTTACAACAGCTTTTATCAGTTCAACAGATGCCGCTTCATTGATCTTGCCGGGTGGGATCCCGGTCAGATTCCAGAGCGTGATCTTATTCTCCGCTCTATAGGGTGGCAGAAAATGTATTTTACGTTCTTTTTTAATGGCTTCATCTACATAATCCTGAAGACAGCAGAAGGGCAACACCGTATTAATCCCAATCGGTTGGCTTCTTTCCAGCAGCGAGGGTTTCGTTCCCATCCAGATAATGTCGTCGATGGTCAGGTCATCTCCAAAAATGATCTCTTTCCCGCTGTCAATATCTATGTAACCGACCAGTCCGGGATAACCGAGGCCAAAAAAATAGAGAAATGAACTATCCTGTCTGAAACGGTAAGTATTATCCGTGTAGTTCATCGGACTTTCTTCATTTCCGGGAAGCAGAATAATTCCATCCTGGATATCCTGCTTCAGGCGTGCTCTTCTGTTTTTGTAGGTTTCAGTTTTAAACATAAAATCTTCGGTTTTAATGATCAATCTCAAATCAGGTTATTGCATTACACTTAATATACTTGAATGATTTGCTGCGTATTACATCTTTGGTTCCCAACCAGGTTCATAGGTTCTTCCCCACAACTTCATTGCATCTTCATCCAGTATATGGCCATTTTCCGGATTGCAAATAAGCTCTTTGCCTGTTCGGTAGGCAATATTAGCCAGGTGGCACATGTGGGTACTTATGGCTCCTTCCTCAACCGGTGATTTTGGTTTGGCTTTACCCCGTATTGCATCAAAGAAGTTTTCCACATGCAGGGTAGTCATATCGCCGCCACCACCGAGAGCAGTGCCTGCTTCAGTCAGTTCTGACTGGCTGTCTTTCACCAGTTTCCCTGAAAGGTCATACAATTTATAGACACCCCGGTCGACATATACTGATCCTTCCGATCCGTAAATAATGGTTCCACGGTCTGTTCCATATGTTTTATAGTTATTCCGGCTTTTCCCATCCCACCGGATGGTTTTTCCACCGGGAAAAACGAAACTTGCGTCCATTGTATCATACATGGTCCACCCATCGTCTGCAAAATGGTATTTACCTGCATTCACGATGACCTTTTCCGGAAAATCAACCTGTAGTGCCCATCGGCCGACATCCACTTCATGGGTTGCATTGTTCCCTGTTTCACCGGTTCCCCAGTTCCAGAACCAGTGCCAATCGTAGTCAAAGTAGTTATCATGGTAGGGGACTCTGGGGGCCGGACCCTGGAAGAGGTCCCAGTCCAAACCTTCCGGCACGGCAGCGGGTGTTGGATTTTTAACCCGTCCTCTCTGGTTTGTATAAAAAGCCACGGCAAGATAGGGATCACCGATCACCCCGTTATGGATCTCCTCGATGATCTGTATGGAGTCCGGAGCCGACCGCTGCTGGGTTCCCATTTGAATAATGCCGCCGAATTTTTTCTGATAGCGAATAAGCAATTCAGCTTCTTCGGGATTATGGGTCAGCGGTTTTTCCAGGTAAACGTGTTTTCCTGCTTCAAGGGCCATCCAGGTTCCCGGTGCATGCCAGTGATCGGGTGTTGCATTGAATATAGCATCCACCCGTTTATCCGCGAGGGCTCTGCGAAAATCATTTTCACTGACAGGTGAATACCCCAGTTTTTCAGATATCTCTTCGGTAACGGTATCCCGCCGATCTTTCATTACATCACACACATAAGCAACCGTAATGTTCTCCATATTTTTTATGATCGGATCGAAATATGCACGAACCCTTCTTCCGCATCCCACCAGTGCAACCGTCAGCCTGTCGTTGGATCCGATAATCCGCTTGTAGCTCTTTGCCGAAAAACCGACTCCACCAACGGTTATTGCCGCTGCTCCCAGGGCACTTTTCCTGACAAAATCTCTTCTGCTTGTTTTATCCATTTCTATTTGATGTTAATGTATTAATCAAGTTCCAGGATCTTTATGTTTTTAAATGATACCGTGCTGTCGTGTTCCTGAAGCAGGATCCGTCCTTCCTTAACCTCTCCGAATCCTTGCCATGTGTTAAATTTACTTTTTGCCACGAGTGCCCGCCAATCATCCGTACAGCGGTCATACTCAACCACCTTTTCGTTATTCAGCCAGTGTTCAACATGACAGTCTTTTACAACAATCCTTGCCCTGTTCCAACTGCCAATTCCATTAAACCGTTTAGTATTGGCTATTCGTTTATCGGGCAGAGCCGGGATCAGATCATAGAGGGCGCCAAGTGCATGGTTTCCACCCACCCCCTGAATAGCATCAGGGTGGTTTTTATCATCCAGAATTTGAAATTCACACCCGATGGTATGGCCCTTTCCACCATAAAATCCGGGATTGATAAAATACTTAATACCGCTGTTTGCTCCCCGGGTAATGCTGAAATCAAGCTCAAGGACAAAATTACGGAATGAATCTTCCGTCACAATATCTGCCTCTCCTGCGGGATGTACTGTTAAGATACCATTGCTGATTGTCCAGCCCTCTTCCGGTGACTGATCCGAGAGTGCATTTTTCCATCCGTTCATGGTTTCCCCATCCCATAGCAGTTTCCAGCCCTCATCAACCTCCCGTTCAGTCAACCGGTTATTCAGGTAACTGATCTCCGGCACCTCCGGGTTGGTTCCTGTACGGTGTGACTCAATATCTTCATTCATGATCCGGATATTTCGCCACCTTATTTTCTTACCCTCTTCCTCTTTTTTGCCGATACTGTGGACCTGTAGTCCGATCAAACCGGAAGGAGTCATGTCATCGACCAGGTCAGCACACTGTACTCCATTCACCCAGGTTTGTATGGAATTTCCGATGGCTTCCACGCGGAAGTGGTTCCACTCCCCCATCTTAAAAGCTTCCCGTCCCTTTGGATTCCTCTCCAGATTATAGAGCCATCCCCTGCGTGATTCATCATAGATTCCTCCCGACCATGCTCTCTCTAAAGGATCAATCTCTACCTGGTATCCATGCACTTTACCACCAAAATTCATAAAGGGTGATATTGCATGACTCCGTATCTGCACACCGGAATTAATCGGTGCTTCCAGTTTCACCTCGAATTCCAGGATAAAATCTCCATAATGATCCATCGTACACAAAAAACTGTTCTGAGACCCAAAGACGGTTTCACCGACAAGGTCCCCGTTCTCAACATAATATTTAGCTGTACCATTCAGTTGTTCCCATCCCTCAAGGTCTTTTCCATTAAACAGATCCCTCCATCCATTCTGCGCATGAAGCAGGATTGGCATGGTAAAAAAGACAATAAGAATGGCAATCGTTGATCTTTTCATATGATGTTGGATTATTGCCTTTATTTCGCAATTTGTTCTTAAATATAAAGATTTATCAACTGTTCGTACAACTCTTGTTTACCACTTATTTGCCGGGGCTCACCGGTCTCCAGGGCGTGTTTTCTCAGCTCTTCCAGTGAAAGATCTCCATTCTCAAAAGCAGCTCCCGTTCCCGAATCGAAGGAGGCATACCTTTGTTTTCTCCACTCTGTATACGGGGAATCCTGAAGCATTGTATCGGCTATAAGCAGTGATCTGGCAAAAACATCCATGGCTGAAATGTGGGCAATAAACAGATCTTCCAGATCGGTTGAATTACGCCGTGTTTTGGCGTCGAAATTTATTCCACCGGAAGAAAATCCTCCGTATTCGAGGATAACCAGCATCGCTTCAACGGTTTCATAGAGGTTCAAAGGAAACTGATCGGTATCCCAACCATTCTGGTAATCACCCCGGTTTGCATCGATACTTCCGAGCAATCCGGCATCTGCTGCCATCTGGAGGTCATGTTGAAAGGTATGACCTGCAAGCGTAGCATGGTTCACCTCAATATTCAGCTTAAAATCCTTATCCAGCCCGAAATATCTCAGAAACCCGATGACCGTTTCTGCATCGTAATCGTACTGGTGTTTTGTCGGTTCCATCGGTTTGGGTTCAATCAGGAAGGTTCCTTTAAATCCCTGCATCCGTGCATAATCCCTTGCCATATGCAGGAACATTGCCAGGTGTTCCTTTTCCCGTTTGGTTTTGGTGTTCAGCAATGACATATACCCTTCCCTGCCTCCCCAGAAGACATAGTTTTCTCCCCCCAGTGCAATGGTTGCATCAAGGGCATTCTTCACCTGTGTTCCTGCCCAGGCAACAACGTTAAAATCGGGATTGGTGGAAGCCCCGTTCATGTATCTCGGATGAGAAAATACATTGGCTGTTCCCCACAACAGCTTCACACCGGAAGCATCCTGTTTCTCTTTTGCATAAGCCACCATTTTTTCAAGTCTTTTTTCTGACTCATGGATAGAATCTCCCTCTTCCACCAGGTCAAAATCGTGGAAACAATAGTAGGGAACACCAAGTTTCGTTATCAGTTCAAAAGCGGCATCCATCTTCTGTTCTGCTTTTACCAACGGTTCGTTTCCTTCATCCCATGGATAATTCTTTGTTCCCGGTCCGAAGGGATCATTGCCTGTTCCACAGAACGAATGCCAGTAAGCAACAGCAAACCGCAGATGCTCCTTCATCGATTTTCCATTTACCACCTGGCTCTCGTTGTACCATTTGAAGGCAAGGGAATTTTTCGATTCCTTTCCTTCAAATTCAATTTTCCCGATTTCCGGGAAAAATTCCCGGTTTCCAATTAGGTAGTTCTTCATGATTATTTATTTTAAATGTATGAGCAGATCGTTTCTCCAGCAATGATAAGACTCTTCATATTGCTGTTTTTTCGTTTTATCAACAGGCACCTCACGGATTTTCTCAAGACCGGCAAATACCTCATCCAGTGTTGCCAAACCGGCTCCCACAGCGGCTCCTCTGGCAGCTCCGGCAGATCCATCTGTATTGAACAGTTCGATTTTTGAATTAATTATAGCTGCCAGTGCTTCCCGGAAAACCGGACTCAGGAACATGTTTGCCATTCCGGCACGGATCACGTTCACCCGAATACCCACGCGTTCCATTATTTCCATTCCATATCGGAAAGAAAAGACTACTCCTTCCTGGACTGCTCGCAGAAGGTGCCTTCGATCGTGGATATTGAAATTCAGGTGACTGATGATGCTTCCGGGTTCCCGGTTACCAAGCATGCGTTCGGCACCATTTCCAAACGGCAGGATGGTAACTCCTCCTGAGCCAATCGGGATTTCTGCTGCCAGTTGATTTATTCTATCATACGAAAATTCTCCCGGTCCAATCAGCCGTTTCATCCAGGAATTGAGAATACCTGCCCCATTGATACAGAGCAGCACACCAATGCGACGGTTCTCTTCAGAATGGTTTATATGGGCAAAGCTGTTCACTCTTGATTGTTCATCATACTTCAACGCATCACTTATACCATATACAACACCAGAAGTTCCGGCTGTTGCAGCAACTTCTCCCGGGTTGAGCACACGCAGGGAAAATGCATTGTTTGGCTGATCCCCTGCCCTGTAAGTAACAGGAATTCCCGGCGGCAAACCCAATTCACGGGCAACAGACTGCAGCAACGTACCCTGAGATGAAAAGGTGGGTACGATTTCCGGGATCATCTCACCGTCAAACCCAAAATGGTCCATTACCATTCCGGCAAGCCTGTCCCGGTGAAAATCCCAGAAAATCCCCTCTGATAAACCGGAAACGGTACTCTTTACCTCTCCGGTGAGACGCATGGCAATATAGTCCCCCGGGAGCATGATTTTGTGTATTCTTTTGTAATGATCGGGCTCATTCATCTGAACCCATTTGAGTTTCGATGCGGTGAAATTACCGGGAGAATTCAATAACGTTGAGAGGCAATTCTCAACACCAATCTCCTGAAAAGCACGGTCTCCTATACCTACCGCACGACTGTCACACCAAATAATAGAGGGCCGGATAAGATTGAGATCCCGGTCAACTGCAACAAGACCATGCATCTGATAGGAGATCCCTATTGCCTTGATCTGATCTGGGATTACATTGCCGTTTGATGTGAGTTTCCGGGTTGCTTCAACCAGGTAATCCCACCAGAGTTCGGGATCCTGCTCAGCCCATCCTGGCTTTGCTGCCATGATCTCCATTTCGGTTTCAGGAGCATAAACAGTTGAAGAGATGGTCCCTGATTCCAGATCAAACAGGGAGGCTTTTATCGATGAACTGCCAATATCGTAACCAAGAAACTGCATGTAACCGGAATTTACTATCAATGTTTCCTATGCAGTAAAAATAGGATGAAATGAATAAACCACCAATAAAAACCCGACTATTCTCACTATCATTCTGATGGTGAAAAAATTGACAATTTGCTATCTTTTTTATAACTTCCTCGGACAGAAGGATTGACTGAGCACCAACGTTTCATTTAAACCTTTACCCATGCTGAAGATCCTGTTTATGCTCTCTTTGTTGATAACGTGTGCATGCCATAGTTCCAGGGAAAAATCCTCCCTAAAAGAGAGAACATTCGTCACCGATTCCCTTGCCGACACACTGAAATGGAACCGGCCGAGATTTTCTGAACGAAAAGCGGAGAGGGAAAAAATGGTTGTCCGGGACATCCAGCATTCTTATTATAATCCGGTAAAGGATGTTCGTGTCCTGGAGGCGATGAAAGCTGTTCCAAGACACCGGTTTGTTCCGCGGGAATATCAATCCAGTGCTTACGGAAATTATCCCCTTGCCATTGGTATGGGGCAAACGATCTCCCAACCCATTATTGTTGCCCACATGACAGAGTTGCTTGAAATAGAAGCGGGTGATAAGATCCTGGAAGTTGGTACCGGTAGCGGATATCAGGCAGCTGTCCTGTCAGAACTAACCCCGTATGTGTTTAGTATTGAGATCATTGAAAAGTTGGGCGAACAAGCGATTGAACGATTTAAAGAGCTTGGATATCACACCATCCGGGTAAAGATCGGTGATGGCTACGAAGGATGGGAAGAGTATGCACCGTTCGATGGGATCATTGTAACCTGTGCACCGGAAGAAATACCTCCCCCGCTGATCAGGCAGTTAAAATCCGGGGGCAAAATTGTTATCCCACTTGGTGCAGAAGACCGGGTTCAGAACCTGATCGTAGTGACAAAAGATGAAAATGGAAATCTGAAAAAGCAGTCCCAGTACCCTGTCCGGTTCGTTCCAATGACAGGAAAAGCAAAAAAGGATAAAAAGTGAACCGATTATACGGCTGTTTTAAACTGGTATAACACACTTACTAAATGCAACATACATTATCTGACTTCTCCCGCCGGCTCCTGATCACCGGGATATTCGCCCTCTTTATGGGATTCCTGGAAGCAACCGTAGTGGTATACCTCCGTGAATTATACTATCCCGCTGGTTTTGAGTTCCCCCTCCAAATCTTTGATGTAAAGCTACTTGTCATTGAACTGGTGAGGGAATTCTCAACACTGGTAATGCTGGTAACTGTCGGACTGCTTGCCGGGAGAACTCCCCTGCAGAAATTCGGATTTTTCCTTTACCTTTTTGGGGTATGGGATATCTTTTATTATGTCGCACTGAAGCTCTTCCTGAATTGGCCGGCATCCCTGTTAACCTGGGATCTCCTGTTTCTCATTCCAGTAACCTGGGTCGGACCGGTTCTTGCCCCGCTCATCTGTTCCCTGACCATGATCTGTTTTGCCCTTGTAACCAGTTATCCCTCAGGAAAAATTGCTTCTTTAAAGCTTAAAACCGGTGAATGGATCTTTCTTCTATCCGGAGCTTTTATCATTTTCCTTTCATTCATCAGAGATTACAGCCTTATACTGATCCGGGGAGATTTCCTTTCGGATATACTCCATTTAGCTAAAAATCCGGAATTCCAGCGTGTCATCACCACATACGTTCCTGCCCATTTTGCATGGGGAATGTTTATTGTTGGCGAAATACTGATTTTACTCTGTATTGGATCAATTATGTACAGGAATTTTTCGACTATTTATTTTCCTTATCGTACTCCTCCCGGGTCATGATTTTCAGGGGCCTTGCTCCCGCTACCTCAAGCAACTGGTTTAACCTCATTAACTCGTTCTCCGATATCCCTGTCAGTTGTTCTTCATATTTTCGCAGTTCACCCACAAGTTTGTCCAAACCGGTAACTTGCGATGGAGTGGGTTTTCCCATATAGGAGTTGACATCGGAGTAGATCTCAACCAACTTCTCCCGCAATCTCTTTTCACCGGTGAAGGATTCCCCTGATGAAGAGACATAGAGAGAGTCCCGCATTGCACCCAATGTTTCGTTGAACCGTTTTATTTGGGATACCAGCACAGTATCTTTCAATTCTCCTGAAATAGCCTTTCCGTCATCGACCAGCTTTTTAATTCGTTTATCGAGGAAATCAAGATTTATAAGCATATCATAGGCTTTATTGGCGGTTTGTCGCTGCAATTGCCTATCCTCCGGTGAATGGGGTGATTGGGGGTCATCCAGCAGGGTAAACGTTCCCCTGGCACGGGTATCCTCTTTCACAATAACAATGGTGTATTCACCTGCCGGCATTGCAGGCCCCTGCATGGCTCCGAAGGATCTGAATGACCCGCCTCTCATTTCGCCGATAGGAGGTGCTTTTTTTCTGATACTCAGCGGAACCCGGTTAATTCCTCTTCGCTTACCGGCTACCAGCGTGTTTATCAGTTCTCTCTGGTCATCATATACTTCAAGATGCATGTCACCAAAGATATGCCGTTTTTTCAGGTAATAAGAAATGATACCGGATTGTCCGGGATTCTGTCCCACAAATTCATCACTCCCACCATATTCCTGCTGATAACCAAAATTTCTAACCGTGAAAGGTCTGGACGGCAGGAATACGATATCCTGATCCACCATCTCATGTTTCAGGTTTCTCAGGGGGGTGATATCGTCAATGATGATAATACCCCTTCCATGTGATGCGAGTATCAGATCATGGTCCCTGGGGTGTATATACATATCCCGTATTGCCACATCCGGCATATTCCCGGTAAAATTCGACCATGCTTTACCCTGGTCAATAGAGATAAAAAGTCCCTTTTCCGTACCCAGGAAAAGAAGTTCCGTATTCACCGGGTCTGACATAATTACATGACAATACCCCGTAATATTCTCATCTACAAGTGATTGCCATGATTTACCCATATCCCGGGTCATAAAAACGTATGGTTTCATATCGCCATTCCGGTGACCGTCAAATGTTGCATAAGCGGTATTCTTATCCAGCGGGTCTGCATAAACGTATGAGCACCATGTACAGGAAGGCAGTCCCGGTATATTGGAAACCACATTTTTCCATTTCTTTCCACCATCCGTGGTAACCTGGATGTTTCCATCATCAGTACCAACCCAGATGATTTTCGGATCGACCGGGGATTCATGAATGGTTATGATGGTACAATGATTCTCTGCACCGGTATTATCAATGGTTACACCACCGGATTCCTTTTGCTTCTGTTTTTCCGGATCGTCGGTTGTCAGATCCGGAGAAATTCTCTCCCAGGTATCACCCCTGTCTTTAGATCTGAAAAGATATTGAGATCCAGCATACATGGTTTTACCATCTTTACTGAAGCTTACCGGAGTATTCCAGTTAAACCTCAGCTCTTCGGTATTTTCCTCTTTTTCAGGTTTGATGTTTTTCGTTTCACGTGTATTAAGGTAGAGGCGTTGTATATTCCCTCCCTGGGATTGAGAGTATACTATATTCTCATCCAGTCTATCCGGGAAGACATAAAATCCATCTCCTCCTCCCACGTTATCCCAGTCCCCGTTCTTAATACCGCCCGGACCTGCAGAAGGACCCATCCAGCTTCCATTATCCTGCAGACCACCGTATACAGTATACGGGATTTTCATATCAGCACTGACATGGTAAAATTGAGATACTGGAAGGTTTCTCATGATCCTCCAGGTTCCCCCCAGGTCATGAGAAACATACACTCCGCCATCCGTTCCGAGGTAAATAAAATTGGTATCCCGTTTACTAACCCAGATTGCATGAACATCGGAATGGAATCCACCTGACCGTTCGAAATTCTTTCCACCATCAGTGGTGATGTTCAGATTAAGACCAGGTTTAAAAAGTTTATTCGGGTTATTTGGATCTGCCAGAATAAGATTAAAATAGAAGGGTCTTTCACCAATTGTTGAAGAGGTTGTCATCCGTTCCCAGGTTTCTCCTTTATCATTTGTACGGTACAATCCTGTTGAATCACATTCAATCACTGCATAAACAACATTCGGATCAGCGGGTGAAACGTCAACAGAGATCCTTCCCAGGGTATCTGCCGGCAGGTCATTTGTAAGCTTCTCCCATGATTTCCCGCCATTCATGGTTTTATACAATCCACTTCCCGGGCCACCTGAACGGAAGGTAAACGGTTGCCTCCTGTAATCCCACATGGCTGCATACAATATATCCGGATTTTCGGGATCCATTGAGATATCCGAGCACCCTGTATTTTCATCAACGTATAATATTTTTTCCCAGGTTTCTCCACCGTTGGCGGTTTTATATACACCTCTCTCCTCGTTTTCATTCCACAGATGTCCGAGAGCCGCAACATATACAATGTCCGGATTCTCCGGGTGAATTTCAATTCTCCCGATCCGCTCGGTATTTTCCAGTCCCATCTTACTCCAGGATTCCCCGCCATCGGTTGTTTTAAATATCCCATCGCCAACAGAAACGGAATTCCGGGTCCATGGTTCACCTGTTCCTGCCCAGACTATGTCGGGATGATGCTGATCAATTGCGATGGCTCCGATACACTGAGTGTAATCATCAAATACTGGTTTAAAGGTCACACCTGCATTCGTGCTCTTCCAGATGCCACCACCGGCTGTTCCAACATAAACAAGACGGTAGTCATCAAACAGGGCATCGAGTGAGGTAATTCTACCGCTCATTCGTGCCGGGCCAATGTGCCTGGCTTCGATTGCCCCAAAAGTATAGCTGTCAATAGTTACACCCTCCTGTCCTTTCAGTGGGTATACGAACAAAAAAACAACCGGTACGAGGAGAACTCCTGACCGGCTGATGAAACGAATAATTCTTTTCATGGGTAAGTGTGTATGGTTGGATTTGCAATTGGAACCGAAAGATAGCTTATTTTTCCGGTCTTTTAAACAATGCATCATCGATGGGTTTGTTGAATTCGACCTTCTCAATGACCTGCGTTCCACCCATACCTCTGCCACCTCTGCCCTGGCCACCACCTCCGGCAGATGCTGTCTCTGAATTAAAAGCCACTGCTACATCATCAACCATCTGATAATTACTGAATACTGTTGTGGATTCAAATTCATTGCCCTGGAAAACCCGTACTGAAGTCTGTTTAAGGAGGACATAGCTCTCGCAATCAAGATAGGCATAGGTCACCACATCATCCTCCCTGGTAACCTTTAGTTTAAATACATCGGTGCCTTCAAATTTTTCCTTTCCTTCCAATTCGATCTTGAAATTTTTCTCCTTCCACTGGTACAGTATCCCACCCAGCTGGGTTGCCTGGTTCATTTGTTCCAGCTGTCTGCCTTCAAGTTCCATGATACTGCCATCGCGGGGATTCCTCATCCAACCCGTTTTACCGTCGTATGCCCTGACCATTTTATTCCCCATAAAATCGGACTCATACCGTGATTTTTCACCTTTGATATAAATGGTGAACGGGCTGTCATTTTCCCCTCTCTGGCTTTTACCGGTTATGATGATGGTCTTGGCACCGGCAAGCTTGTTAAATCCCATTATTTCTGCATGACTTTTCAGGATCTCCTCAAGACTCTGAGCAAATCCGTTTCCTGCTGCAAT
>CAYZVJ010000009.1:23360-23490 GCA_964481765.1 uncultured Rikenellaceae bacterium
CATGACTTTTCAGGATCTCCTCAAGACTCTGAGCAAATCCGTTTCCTGCTGCAATGAATGCAATAAGCAGGATAATTGTACTGATTCTTTTCATGATTGTTTGGTTTTAAAGGATTAGTATTTGTAATGT
>CAYZVJ010000009.1:23590-26924 GCA_964481765.1 uncultured Rikenellaceae bacterium
TTCTGGTTTCTGGTTTCTGGTTTCTGGTTTCTGGTTTCTGGTTTCTGGTTTCTGGTTTCTGGCAACATTTCCCATTTGACTCACCACTCAAAACTCACTACTCACTATTCATCTCTTGTCCGCTGCATTCTTGACTTAGGCGGAACTCGTCACTCGTCACTTCACTCATACCGTAATGCATCCATCGGGATCAGGATTGCTGCTTTTCGTGCCGGATACCAGCCAAAAAACACACCGATGATAAAGGCAAAAGCAAAGGCAAGGATAATGGAATAGGACGTAACGGTCACCGGCCAGTTCATTACAGAGACGAACAGTTTGGATGCGCCCATTCCTCCTCCCACACCAATCAATCCTCCAATAAGGCTAAGTAGTATTGCTTCCAGGAGAAACTGGCGCAGGATGTCTCTTCCCCTGGCACCGACGGCCATCCTCAAACCAATCTCCCTTGTTCTTTCCGTAACCGAAACCAGCATGATATTCATGATACCGATCCCTCCCACTATCAACGAAATGCTGGCAATGCTTGCCAGCAGGATGATCATGGTCTCTGAGGTAGATGTAAACATTTCAGTAATTTCACTTTGCGTCCTGAGCATAAAGGGCGGATCTTCATACAGGCTCAGTTTTTTTCGTTCCCGTAACAGGTGGTCAATTTCCTCACTTGCCTTTTCAATATGCTTTTCCGATATTGAGGAAAGGTAAACTTGCTGTACATTGGTTGAGGTTCCTCCCCTCATCCGTTTCTGGACGGTTGAATAGGGAGCATAAATAATGTCATCCTGGTCTCCACCCATACCGCTTCCACCCTTCTCCTTCTGCACACCAATGATTGTAAAAGGAATGTTCCGGATCCTGATCTTCTGTCCGACAGGATCTGTATACTCATCAAAGAGATTTTCAACTACTGTAGTACCTACGATACAAACTTTAGCTGACCGTCGTTCATCAACTTCGGAAAACATCTCTCCGGACGAAAGGGTAATATTACGAATGTCCATGTATTCCGGATATACACCATAAACCTGGGTATTCCAGTTACTGTTAGCGGCAATGACCTGCCCGCTTGACCTGGCAACCGGGCTGATGTATTTAATCGATGGACAATTATCCCTGATGGCATTAACATCATCCATATCAATACTTTGTGCTTCTCCGGCTGCAGTAGCAACACCTCCCCGGAACGAGGCCCCCGGGAAAAGCATGATTACATTCGTTCCCATGCTGGAGATCTGTTCTTCAATACTATCTCTTGAACCCTGTCCGATTGCCAGCATCGCGATCACGGATGCCACGCCAATTATTATTCCCAGCATGGTTAGTAATGACCGAACCTTGTTCTTGTTCAGCGACCGGTATGCAACAACAAATAAGTTGAGTATTTTCATGCTTTCATGATTTTACCATTAATAATCATCTTCTACAGGAAGTTTTGCCAGTTCATCGCGGGCACTCCTTATCTTCTCAACCATCATTTCCTTGCTGACCCTTCCATCCCGGAAACTCACAACTCTTCCGGCCAGCTGGGAAATATCATATTCGTGTGTAACCAGGGTTATGGTCATTCCCCTGTTATTCAGATTCTGAAAAATCTCCATGACCTCATAGCTGGTTCGTGTATCCAGGTTACCGGTCGGTTCATCAGCGAGTACAATAACGGGATCGTTTACCAGCGCCCTTGCAATGGCAACCCGCTGTTGCTGGCCACCAGAAAGCTGGTTCGGGAAGTGATGATGCCAATCCGCAAGGCCTACCAGTTCAAGCGAATGCATGGATCTTTCTTTCCGCTCCTTTGCTTTCATATTCGGGTTATAGAGAAGGGGTAATTCTACATTTTCAAGTGCTGATGTACGGGACAACAGATTGAATGTTTGAAAAACAAATCCGATTTTTTGATTCCTGGTCCGGGCCAGCTGGTCTTTGTTCAACTTGCTCACATCTTTTCCATCCAGGAAATATTCACCTTCTGTTGGAAGATCAAGGCAACCAACAATATTCATAAAGGTTGACTTCCCGGATCCGCTGGAACCCATAATGGCGGTGAATTCCCCCGAATAAATATCCAGATCTATACCACGTAAAGCATGCACCTTCACCAACCCCATATCGTACACCTTGGTCAGGTTCCGTACTGAAATGATTTTATCCATAGTTTGCTTTAACTTCATTGAATATTTGTTAGTCCTTTGTTACCGTTTTGATCTAAAACCGATCTATCTACTCTCAAACTTTCCAGTCAGGCACCTAAATAACTCAATAACCCAATAAACCACTAACATTATGCTTATATCTCACTCACTATTAACCATTAACTTATAACTTATAACATATCACATAGTGATGCCTGCCCGCGTCAGGCGGGCCTATGGCATAACTCAAACCTACCTCATCCCTCTTCCTCTACCCGGACCGGCAGGTGCAAACGGGTTGTTTGTCTGGGTAACCTGTTCTTCCTGCTCTTCGTCATACAATGCTGATATCACAACCAATGTACCTTCTGCCACTTCTTCACTAATGATTTCCACATTACTTCCGTCGGTGATCCCTGTTCGCACCCGCACAGGCCGCACCACTTCACCCTCCTTTATCCACACCTGTCCGAAATTGCCAAACCGTTGCGATCTATTTCCCGTTTGAGGTATCTCACCCGAAGGTCTCTGGCCTCCATTCATACCACCACCAAACCCCCTGGCCATTCCTCCAGGGCGTTGTTGCTGTCCTCCACCAAATATTCCCATCAATCTCACCCGTTCGACCATCTGATCGATTTGCTGCTGTGACAACCCCATAGACTCCATCCGTTCTGTCATTTCAGCGATTCTATCTTCCTGCTGCTGTTTGACTGAATCCGGCAGTTCTGCATATAGAAGCGCAAGGTATACTGTTGGAGGAGTAAAGCTAAGTGCCCGGGAGGGAACCTTCAATACATCTTCCCGCTTATCAATATTCACGGTTATATTGGCTGTCATTCCGGGAAGCAGTTTCATATCCGGGTTGGCTACATCTACAATGACCGTATAGTTTACCACGTTGGAAACGATGACCGGCTGATACCGTACCTGACGGACCACACCTGTAAACTGCTCATCGGGGTAGGCATCCACCGTAAATATAACACCCTGACCCTCAGCGATCTGACCTATATCGGCTTCGTCCACGCTGGCTTCAACCTGCATCTTTGTCAGATCATTTACGATATTGAACAGGGTGGGTGAGTTGAAACTTGAAGCGACTGTCTGTCCCATTTCGACGCTTTTTGAAATCACAATTCCATCGATTGGAGCTGTGATGGTTGCGTAATTCAGGTTAATAATATTTCTGTTTAGCTGTGCCT
>CAYZVJ010000009.1:27024-35165 GCA_964481765.1 uncultured Rikenellaceae bacterium
GGAGCTGTGATGGTTGCGTAATTCAGGTTAATAATATTTCTGTTTAGCTGTGCCTCAGCCGATAGTACATTTGATTTGGCGGTTTCATAATCATCGAGTGCCTGGTCATACTCCACCTGGGCTACCACTTTCTCTTCAAAAAGTTGCTGTGTCCTTTTCCAATCCCGCTCAGCCTGGTTCAAACGGATCATTACCCGTTCAAGGTTTGCTCTGGAATCGAATACCTGTGCTGCAAGGGTTGTGGTATCCAATCTTGCAATTACCTGCCCTTTTTTGACTTTCGAATTATAATCCACATAGAGTTCGTTGATAATACCGGAGACCTGTGTTCCAACTTCAACTTCGGTTACCGCTTCCAGTGTTCCTGTTGCCGTAACCTCAATATTTATGTCACCTTTCTCAACCTCCTTGGTTTCCCATTCAATATCAAATGTTTTATCCTTTCTGAGAATAAAATATCCTGCAAGAACTACCGGTATCAGGACAACAGCTGTAATTATAAGTTTCTTTTTCATTGTTTTCTAAATTAACATTATTCCCGCATCAAAAGGAAATCGGATTCCCCTGGTAAAAACCAAGGATCTTAAAGGTAAAAATGTATTCATATTTTGCCCTCGTAAGGCTATACTTTGAATTCTCAAAGTTATTTTTCTCAATCAGGTAATCGGTCGCATTGATCATACCCAGTTCAAATTTTCGCTCCGTGTCATTATAGGAACGCTCCAGGGATTTCAGTTGCTCCACTGCAGCGTCATAATTTTTAGCAGAAGAGACAAGATCGTTATAGGCCTGTTCGATTGTTTTTCTCAACTGGTTTTCTGTATTCTGTTTGTTCAGTTCAGCCGTTTCGACATTGATTTTTGAACGGCTAATGTTGTTTCTCACCTGGAACCGGTTAAAGATGGGAATGCTAAGGCTCAGTCTCACCGATTCGTTCAAATTATCCCTGATCTGATTACCAAAATTATAGTCAGCGATTGAAGATGGCGTAAACTCCCGTTCAGCCAGAACAATTTCTGAAGGGTCACTTTGCAAATATCCAACCTCCTGAATCACTGTAGTTGGCTCTCCATATTGCCTCAGGGTTCGTGCATTGGAATATCCGGAACCCAGGCTTCCAGACAGTGAAAGTCGCGGATAGAGGGCACCCCTGGCAATTTTCAGGCTCTGCTCGGCACTGGCAACCTTAAGTTGCGAGCTTTCTATTTCCGGTTGAACCTCCAGTGCTTTTGCATAGATTTCATCAGACGCTCCCGGATAGGTAATTCCGATGTTTGTAACATCAAATTCAGGAATAACAACATCAAATTCCTCTTCGACCGGCAATTCCATGATCTGCATCAGGTTCACTTTGGCCATGGATAATTGGTTTTCTGCATTTACCATGCTGTACTGATCGGACGCAAGCTGCGAATTGATCTTGAAAAGATCCCCTTCAGGAGAGCTTCCTGCATTCACCAGTTTTTGCGTCCTCTCCACCTGGGCAGCTGTAGATTCCAGGCTGATGGAGGCATTTTCGACCTGTTCATAGGAAAAAAGTACCTGCAGGTAAGCCTGTGTGACACTGAGAATGATATCGTTCTTTGTTTGCTCAAGATCCAGTGTCCCCGATTCCACATCAATCTGGTTCTTTTTAATGGTATTGATGCTCTGCAATCCGTCAAACAGGGTTACGCTGGTGCTTAATCCAAAATTATTGCTCCCGACATTTGTACTAACATAATCATTGGTATAGGGATCAACGGACCGTCCGAAGTTCCAGCTCTGACTTCCTGAAGCTGTAAGGTTAGGCAGCAAATCGGCTCTGGATTGCTCCAGGGTTATTTCAGATAATTCATTGTTTAGCTTCCTCTGGTTTATCGTAATATTCCGCTCCAGGGCATGCTGAATGCATTCCGCCAGGGTCCATTTGTTTTCCTGAGTGAAAGACAAGCCGATGTTACAGATGGCCAATATGCCGATAATTAATTTTTTCATAACAAAAGGGTTATTCTGAAATTACAAGTTTTATTTGTTTTATCCACAACCGGGTTGCCTGAGTCATGTTTGCCATACTCCCCTGTTGGGGTGTCATCCCACCGGGCCTTCCACCACCAGGTGGACCTCCTCCTGAGGGTCTCCCCCCTCCTCCACCTCCCATTCGCCCCCCGGTCTGACCACCTCCGGTACTGCTATCCATTTTAATATACCCTGTTTCAAATCCAACACTGATCAACTTCTCAGTATCCGATAAAAATTCGTCCGGGTCTTTCAGAATAACCTGCAAAGGTATCTTTACTTCATATTGCATGCCACCATACGGATCTTCCTTTACAGCTACTTCAATACCTGTTGTATCTCCAACAGGAACCACCTCAGATTTCCCCCTTTCTTTGAATCCGATCAATTCCATCCGGTTTTGAATTTGGGGTCTGACAGGCCGTTCTCGCTGCTGCTCCGGCATCGGCTGACGAGGTGTCCTCTGGTCCGCAGGTCTCATACTTCCACTTCGACCCATCGGGTATTTAATGCCCAGATTTTTTTTCTGCTTCCCCGTTGTATCTACCCATACCGTAAGACCTCTCATCATGATCTTGTTTGTTACAGACGGCTCTGTAACCTTTAAACATAGCAAAAGATTGGTGTGATCATTAGCAACATTATACAACAATTTCGATTTTTTATCGTATGTCAGGTCTGTTTTCCAATCTAAAAAAGTGCCATCTATTATTATTTCATTGCTGTTCCATGTGCTGTTATGTATGGGTTTATTACTACAACCCGAGAGAAGGAACGGCAAAATCAGATAACTGTAATAACGCATCGCTATTTGCATTGTTTTAATGATAATTTCAATTCGCCTGTTAGACCACTTACTGTGAAGATTTATTCCCATTCTTTTCAGTAAATTTTAACTTTTATAATAATGCCGCACTGATGTGACGGATAATTGTGATTCATTTATTCCCGGAAAGTGGATTTTATGCTATTCTTTACTGCCAAAAAGTCAATTTTCCGGTTTATGGAATAATATTTGGTAGATCTCTTCAGGATTTATTCCCAACAAAATTAAGGCAGATCGATCTGTACTTCATGATAAAGCGATCGTTTGCCAAAAAAAGAGTATGAAAACGACTGAATTAAAGAAGAAGTACGAGAGGATCTGTTACCTGATTTACCAGAAAAGGGTGAAAGAGGCGTTGGAAGTATTATCGGATCTGATCGTCGTATCAAAGATGGGAGATTTGCGGGTTCAATTCGATAACCTGGAATCAACCTACGAATCCATGTTGAAATATACCATTGAAGGAGTAGCTGATCCGGAGCGGCAAAAAATATACTATCACCTTCTGGCTTCTATCCTGGAATTGGCTGATCGTGTACAGTATAACATCCTTTACCGGGATTCAGACTGGCACACCTTTATTATTCAGGCTGAGTTGGAACAACAGCAGAAACTGACCGGCAAAAGCATTATTGAGCGACTGGATGACCTTAGCTTTAAACGGGAGCTGGATGAAATCATGGATGAAAACTTCGAATTAGGCTCAGATCCCACATCCCCTCAGTCAAAACGATTTAAAAGCCTGGTAATAACCCTGTTTAATCATTTCTGGCTGACAAATAAACTGACCGATGTTGACCTGGAGCTGATTGATCTGATCAGGAGAATAAAACCGTTTCGAT
Source organism: uncultured Rikenellaceae bacterium (assembly GCA_964481765.1). Classification (GTDB taxonomy): domain Bacteria; phylum Bacteroidota; class Bacteroidia; order Bacteroidales; family VadinHA17. The sequence continues at coordinate 30,691 of CAYZVJ010000009.1, forward strand.
GGTATGAGAGATGCTTGTTTGTCAGCGCTATAACATTGAGCTTATTTCGTCATTTTGACGAACGGAAAGTTTTTGCCCTGTTTAATTTTTATGAAGACAACCAGCAGGAGGTTTCACAACGGGCTATGATCGGGTTGATTCTCTCCATGTACCGTTATGACAAAAGACTTTACCTTTATCCTGAGATCTCCGCGAAATTAAAGATCCTGCAGGATAAAAAAGGGATCCAGAAGGAGATTGAAGCGATCATCATTCAAATTATCCGCTCGAGGGAGACAGAGAAGATATCCCGTAAACTACGTGAAGAGATTATTCCCGAAATGGTAAAACTCCGTCCAAAACTGGAAGACAAGCTTGATCTCGATAAACTGATCCCCGAAGATCCCGGAGAGGAAAAGAACCCTGACTGGAAGATCGTCTTCGAAGATTCAAATGACCTATACAAAAAGGTGGAAGAATTTACGCAGCTTCAAATAGAAGGAGCGGATGTGTTTATGACAGCCTTCTCGCAACTGAAGCAATTTGACTTTTTCAGGGAAATAAGCAACTGGTTTATACCTTTTTATCCTGAGAATGAAGTTATTGATCATTCCCTGATGGGGGAAGAAACCAGTTTTGACAAACAGCTCTTTATCGAAGGCCTTTTCCAAACATCATTTCTTTGTAATTCCGATAAATACTCCTTTATCCTGAACGTAAAACACATGCCCAAAGTTCAAAAGACCATGATGCTTGAACTGTTCAATGCGGAATTGAAAGGAATGAATGAACTTGCAGAACAGGATGAAATCCTTGATCAGTTTAAAAAAACAAAAGCGGTCTATCAACAGTACCTCCAGGACCTCTACCGGTTTTATAAGCTATATCCCTATAAAAATGAATTTGAAGATGTTTTTTCCGGGAAACTTGATATCTATAATTCTGCATTTTTTAACCTGTTGTTAACCGATAAAAGCACCCTCCGGAATATTGCTGAATACCTGTTTGAAAAAGAATATTATGAAGAGGCACTGGATATATATCAATACCTGAACAAAACGGAGAAGAAAAGCTACGAAATCCTGGAAAAGATCGCTTTTTGTTATCAGAAGCTCGGAAGGATCGAAGAGGCACTCGATTATTACCTGCAGGGTGAATTGTATGATAAAAACCGTGCCTGGAACATGAAAAAGATCGGCTATTGTTACAGAATACTGAAACAACCGGAAAAAGCACTGGAATATTATCTTGAATCAGAAAAACTGGAGCCTGACAACCTGTTTACACAGGCATCAATCGGTCACTGCTACCTGGACCTGGAAAAGTTTGAAACAGCACTCAAATATTATTTTAAAGTAGAATATCTCGATCCTTCCAATAAAAAAGTCTTACGCCCAATTGCCTGGTGCTATTTCGTTCTGGGAAACCTTGATCAGTCGAAAAAATATTACAATAAATTATTCAAGGAGGAAGTATCGATTTATGATTACATTAACTTCGGACACGTGGAATGGTGCCTGGGTAATCCAGTGGAAGCAATAAACATGTATAAAAAGAGCATCATTCATGAAGAGAATAATCTTGAGAACTTTCTGATGACCTTTAATGATGACAGAAAGTTTCTACTGCAAAACGGGGTAAATCAGGATGACATTCCCATAGTACTGGACTTTCTCCAGTATTCCCTTAACCAGGGGACATAAAAAAAAGAGGAGGGTGTCCACAACCATATGTTCAGACACCCTTCCCGTACCTAAAACTAACCATGAAGATTTGCCTTCCTGGGTTCTACCAGATTCCACCCGGTCCAAATCCTCTGCCATAGCCTCTGCCATAACCTCTGCCATAGCCTCTGCCAAATCCATCTCTGTATCCCTGACCATATCCGCGTCCGGGTGGGTTCCATCTTCCATACATGCCTCTGCCAAAAGGAAATTCCGAATCCAGCAACTCCTTTTGTTCTTCTGTTAATACCCCTTCCATTTTTTTTCTGAAACGGGCATTTTCTTTCATGATTTTATTCTGCAGATCAGTTTGCTGGTCTATGTTCTTGTTGATCGCATCCATGTCTTTATCTGATTCGGCAATTAGGTCCCAATAGGTTAACCTGAGCTTCTGCAATTCCGTATTCAGTGGATTCAGAACCTCCGATTGCTCCAGCCATAATTCCCTCATTTGTGTCTTCTGCTCCTCCGTCAGGTCCAATATCCGGTAGTCTGGGAAATTTTCCGGACCGAGTCCCAATCCACATGGACCCAATCCCCTGCCCTGCTGGGAGAAAATATTCGCTCCCGGGGCTACTGCCAGTAAAAAAATCATGATTTGTGTTATAACTATCTTTTTCATTCTGATCTGTTTTTATATTCTGTTTTACTTGTTTTTAACCGTTAGACAACGGAACCGGTTCATTTATTCCATCCGGATGAGGATTACCACCGCTTTTCAGAAGGTCGGCCCTCATGCTCCCGATCCCTCTCATTCGGATCACCCCTGTGACGGGAATTCCTTGATGGAGGTCTTAGCAGCGATTCCAGTCTCTCTATTTGCTCCTCGGTAAGGAGTGGTTTAAGTTCGTTATGGAAATCACTGATCAGGGTAAAAAATTCTTTACCGAAATCCTTCCGAATCTCATCCATTTTTTTTGCATACTCATCGATCAGGGGCAGGATCTTCTTCAGTTGTTCTTCTGTTGGTTCAAGAATATGTATGGTTCTCTGCTTAAAGGATTCCATAGAATTAAACGACCGAAATTTTTTCATCCGCTGATGGTTTATCATACCGCTGGTAAGAAAGCCAATAGCAAATCCTATGATAAGTGTTGCGGAAATAACAAGTACAGGTTTAATTTTCATGTTGGTTTGTTTATTTTTCGATTAACAAATAACTGATCACATTATCTTCTGAATAGTTTTCCGCTCCGCTTAACGAATCGAGGGAAACGGAACCTGTTGTCAGATAAATGCTGAGGAGCAACAGGATAATTGCAGCAACTCCTGTGACGGCAACTCTCATGAAAATTCGGTTCAGGTCTCTGGCAAAATTAAATTCAATGCTTTTCCCGTTCTTTAATTTTGCCAGGCGGTTCATCACCCGATCCGTAAATCCATGTTCAAACTGATAATCCCCTGAACCAACAAGTTTTCTTAAGCGAATCAGTTTATTCTTTTCTTTTCTAAGCTCTTCCGATTCAGATAATGCTTTTTCAAGCATCGTCCGATCCGTATCATCCAGATCACCATCCAGTGATCTCATGAGTAAATCTAATAGATGTTGGTCTAACATGGCCGTTTATATTAGATGTTTTAATTTATCTTTCATATTCTGCTGAGCCCTTGCTAATCTTGATAATACTGTACCCATTGGCAGGTCAAGGATTTCAGCCGTCTCTTTTGTGTCATACCCTTCGATCATGCGGAGAACAACGACTGATCTGAACTTGAAAGGAAGCTCCTGTATTGCAAGTTGTACCTCCTCCTGAATATCATCCGCCTCCTGATGATCCTTTGCCTCTGAACGATGAATCTCAACATTGTTTTCCTGGTTATCTGAGAACAACAAACGGTTTCTTTTTCGTTTTTTCAATTCATTCAAAGAAAGATTCATGGCTATTCTGGTCAAATAGGTTCCCAGGGCTGAGTCTCCGCGAAACTTATCGATGGAACGATAAAACCGGATAAAGGTCTCCTGACCCACGTCATCTGCTTCCATGCAATTACCCATCATACCAATTACGGTTTTCGCTACCTGATCCTTGTACCTGGAAATAAGAACAGAGAAGGCTTCGTTATCACCCTTCCGTGTTTGAGAGATCAGATCCAGATCACTAGAACCAGAATAGTCCTTCACGAATGTCTTATTTTTTACATTAGACAAATAAAAAATACATTTTATTCCCTGTGGCCCTATTGAATGGGATCAGTTAAGTTATAGCATTTTCCATACATTAGACAATAAAACGCGCTAAAATATTTCCTTTTCTTACTTTTGTTGTAAAAATTATAGATGAAGGATCCGGATTTCTCATTACTGCAACAACAGGTTCGGGGATGCACGGCATGCGGGCTGGCAGCAACCCGTCAACAGGCGGTATGTGGAGAAGGCAACTTCAGGTCAAAGGTCATGGTGATTGCCCAGGCTCCGGGAGAGCTCGAAAACAAAGCAGGGCGGATGTTTGTTGGACCCTCCGGTAAAATATTCCGCCAATTACTAACAAAGTCACGGATCGGTACCGATGAGATATATATGACCAATCTGATTAAATGCTATATTCCAAAATGCCGCAGGCCTTCAAGATGTGAAATTACTGAGTGCTCAAAGCACCTGGAACAGGAGATATCACTTATTAATCCAAAACTCGTTGTCCCACTTGGATTTCATGCCACGCGTTACATCCTGATGCGGTTTGATCTGGATAGGCCGGCAAGTAAAGATTACCACACCCTATTTGGTAAATTGATCGAGTTGGATGATCAACTCATTTATCCTCTTCGCCATCC
>CAYZVJ010000009.1:35265-40428 GCA_964481765.1 uncultured Rikenellaceae bacterium
TTCATCCAACAACAATGGCAGGTTGAAATGATTAATTAAAAAAGTGATTCCCCTCCGGATTATAAATAAAGCGTAAAGCAAGAGGCAGGATCTGAACATCGAAAAGCGATCCAAAATAGAGTTCCCCATCCAGATGATACGGAACTTCTGTTTCAAATTCTATATTGACTTTATCCGTCTGATAGTAATTTACTTTACGATCATTCAGATGTGTTCCTTTTGGCACCAGTGGCAATAATTTTAGCCGTTCAATCAGGTTCAGTTTTTCGATACTGCAAATATCGAGCAATCCATCATTGGCAATGGCTTTTGGCGTCAGGTAAAATCCTCCGGCAAATCTTCTCCCGTTTGCAATGGTATTAATAAAACAATTTTTTTCTATCCTCTTTCCGTCTGACTCAAGGATAATTCCTTTTTCTTTATAAAAAAGGAGTGTTTTCAGGATATGCCACAGGTATTTGTTCTTACCCCCTTTTTTAACCTCACCCGGTTCAGTGTAATTTTCAGCTGCCACCTGAGCATCAAAACCCAGCCCCATTCCATTGACAAAGGGTGTTCCATTACAAATGCCTGCATCCATGCCGATCACATGTTCATTAAAAAACATGTTCCAGTCCATCTCCTCAAACCTGTCGGGGAATCCAAGTATCTGTATGAAATCATTTCCACTGCCAGCCGGAATAACACCAATTACAATGTTCTCCCTGCTCAGCAAAGGTTTGATAACCTCATTCACAGTACCATCACCACCAACTGCCACAAAGTTTTGAAATCCTTTTTCAAAAAAGTATCGGGCCAGTTCAGAAGCATGTCCTTTTCTCTCAGTTACTACTACTTCTGCATTAACAACATACCGTTGAATAATATGGTTCAACGAAGGAATCAGGGATTTTCCCAAACCATTTCCGGCAATTGGATTAACAATGAAAACCCATTTTTTATCATCTTTTAAATTCATAGTATGCTTGTTTAGTAATAGCTGGCTCATGGATTAGTTTAACATTCGGGATGGTATTCAGATTCAACTGTTTCCCTCACAATTTCAAGAATTTTATGGTCCTCTTTTTCAACCAGCTGTTTATTCTCAATTGGTTTATGAATAAAGACCTCCAGTTTAGATGTGAAATCGATCCATGCCCTGTTTTTGGGTTTAAGGGTAAAGAATCCGTTTAATGTAACCGGTAAAATGTCAATCTCAGATGCTCTTAACAAATAGATGAATCCTTTATAAAACCTGTTTATTTTACCATCAAGTGTTCTGGTTCCTTCCGGGAAAATAGCAACAGAATGCTCCTTTGATTTTTGAACCAATTGATCAAGCATCTCTCTGGTATTCCGGATATTCCGTTCTTTAAAGGGAATATAGTCAGTAATCTTCAATATCCGTCTGAAGAATGGTATCCTGAGTAACCGTTCGTGCCCAAACCAGGTAACCGTTGGGAAAAATGACACAATGGCTAAAATATCAAAAAGACTGGCATGATTTGCAACAACAATATAGTTCTTACTCTTCTCAATGTTCTCAATTCCTGTCACGTGGATTTTTTTTCCCATGATAAAAAACAGGGAATTTGCCCAGAAATAAATGATATGTGGAACCGTGCGTTTAAAAGAAAGAAGGATCAGGATGAGGGTAATAATCACAAGCAGCGCTGTGAAAACATAGAGCACACAAAAAACCAGGATAGATAAACCAGCCTTTATCCAGTACCGTACCATTTTTTTACCTTGTTATAAGGGATCTGTATGTGAAAATAGTAAAAAAATCCATATATAGTTAATAGTGTCTTTCACCCGGGTGTGATATAGTCCATTATGGCATGTTGAAATATTTCTCATAAAAATCGGTTTCCCTGCATCAAAGGTTAATCAAATTTTTTAAGTTTGTTTGTTCTTTAACAAAGATATACTAAGATGAAAAAGGGAATCACATCAACCATGAACCGTTACCTGGTTTTTCTGATAAGTACACTGTTAATCTTTGGCTGCAAGCAAAAGGTGTCTGAAGAGGAGGCATTCTCCTTTGCATTTCTGACCGACATTCATGTTCAACCGGAACGTAATGCCACCGAAGGTTTCAAAAAAGCAATTGCAACAGTAAACGAATTAAAACCCGACTTTGTCATCACGGGCGGAGACCTCATCATGGATGCATTGGGGCAGACATATGGCAGGGCGGATTCTTTATACAACCTCTATAACGAAACTGTTAAAGAGTTCAACATGCCTGTTTATAATACCATGGGCAATCATGAAGTATTCGGATATTATGAAAGCAGTGGTGTTGATTCAACACACTCCCTGTATGGTGATCGCTTCTTTATGGAGCGGATTGGAAAGCGCTACTATGCCTTTGATCACAAAGGATGGAGATTTTATATCCTGGATTCCATCGATGAGTGGGAAGAGGGTGGCTATTACGGGTACGTCGACCAGGAGCAGATAGCGTGGTTGAAGGATGACCTGGATGCAGTTGATCCCGGGACACCCATTTGCATCTCTGTTCACATTCCTTTTGTAACCGTTCAGACACAATTGGTTCAGGGGGCAACATCACCAAACAGCCGTGGGCTCGTGATCACCAATTCAAAAGAAGTATTGGATCTGTTCGTAAATCATAACCTGAAGCTTGTATTGCAGGGGCACCTCCATTTCTTTGAGGATATCTTTGCAAAAGGAACTCATTTCATTACCGGTGGTGCAGTATGTGCCAACTGGTGGAGAGGTCCGCGTGGAGAGATGGAAGAAGGATTCCTGGTCGTCAGGGTCGAAGGGGATCAATTTTCATCTGAATACATTGATTTTGGATGGGATATTACAGAATAACCTTTCTACATTCCACCTTCGCTTCAGGCTGATCCGTTTGCAGATCCCGGATAAGGACCATACATAATCATTCGTACATTTACATAAAAACCGGATTTGTATGTCAACCCCAAACGGAAAGAAAAAAAGAGGGTTTGGAACAGCACCTGTCTTTTTTACGGCAATATCAACCATACTGGGTGCCATTTTATTCCTGCGCTTTGGATATGCTGTCGGAACACTTGGATTATTCGGTGTTCTGCTGATGATTCTGATCGGGCACATGGTAACCATCCCAACCGCCCTTGCGCTTTCGGAGATCGCAACCAATGAAAAGGTGAAAGGAGGGGGTGAATACTTCATCATATCGCGCTCTTTCGGATTGAATATAGGAGCCACCATTGGTGTTGCTCTCTTTTGCTCACAAGCCATCAGTGTGGCATTTTATGTCATTGCATTCACCGAAGCCTTTGAACCGTTTTTTAATTTTGTCCATGAACGATTTAATATTACCCTGCCACGTCAGGTAATCAGTCTGCCGGCAATGGCTTGTTTGTCATTGCTGATCCTGAAAAAGGGAGCCAACCTGGGAGTCAAAACCCTCTATTTCGTGGTCGCCATCCTGTTCATCTCATTAACCCTGTTTTTTATTGGTAAAACGGATTATTCATACAGCCATGAATCCGGTTTTTTCACCGGATCATTCCATAATATGAATGATTTCTTTATTGTTTTTGCTATCTGTTTTCCTGCTTTTACGGGGATGACCGCCGGTGTTGGACTTTCAGGAGATCTCCGGAATCCTGCCCGATCGATCCCATTGGGAACAACGACAGCTACAGTGATCGGGATGATCACCTATGTTTTTGTTTCGTGGAAATTAAAAATCTCGGCTTCACCGGAAGATTTACTGAATGATCAATTGATCATGAGCAAAATAGCTCTTTACGGAGGAATTATGATACCGATAGGGCTGGCCGCTTCCACCATCTCATCTGCACTCGGATCGGTTATGGTTGCACCACGAACATTGCAGGCGCTTGGTGTAGACCGGTCATTCCCTTCCAGAAAACTGAACAATCTGGTTGCCAAAGGGAAGGGTGAAATCAATGAACCGTTTAACGGATCAGTCATTACCTGTATTATTGCCTTCTTCTTTGTGGCGATCGGAAATGTTAATATGGTTGCAGAGATCATATCCATGTTCTTTATGGTAACCTACGGATCAATATGCCTGATCTCATTTCTTTACCATTTTGGTGCCGATCCATCTTACAGGCCATCATTCCGCTCACGCTGGTATATTTCACTCATTGGATTTGTCATGTGCGGATGGCTGATGTTTAAGATAAATGCCGGATATGCTGCTGCTGCACTGGTCATTATGACAGCAATCTATACCTTCATCCATTTTCACCATAAAGACCGGCAGGGTATTGAAGCCATCTTTCAGGGAGCTATTTCCCAGCTCAGCCGGAAACTTCAGGTATTCCTTCAGAAATCAAAAAAAATCGGATCATCCCAGAAATGGAGACCCGCTGTTGTGTGTGTCTCGCAAAACACATTTGAACGGGATGAGGCATTTAAACTACTCAGCTGGATATCGTACAAATATGGTTTTGGAACCTATATCCATCTGATCGAAGGGTACTACTCAAAAACCAGCCACCATGAAGCACAGGAGTACCTGAAACAACTCATTAGCAAATCTGAAAAGGAACATTCAAATATCTACCTCGACACACTGATCTCACCATCCTATACATCAGCCATTGCACAGGTGATTCAGCTTCCCAGTATATCAGGTATGGATAATAACATGATCCTCTTTGAATTTGACAAGGGAAATCCCGAAAACCTGGACCAGATCATTGATAACTATTCGCTTTGTCGATCCGGAGATTATGATATCTGTGTATTGGGCTCATCCCGAAAGACAATCAATGTAAAAAATGGTATTCACATCTGGATCAGCCGGTACGATATTGAAAATACCAACCTGATGATCCTCCTGAGCTACATCATCCTGGGACATCCAGACTGGAGAAAGGGGGTGATCAAGATCTTTGATGTATGCGAAGAGGAAGATCTGGAGGAAACAAAGGACAAGCTATACGAACTGGTGAATACCGGAAGGTTACCCATCTCAAAAAAGAACATTGAAATCATTAAAAAGGACCAGACAGTCAGCATGAAAAACCTGATCAATGAACGATCGGCTGACGCAGCGCTTACGTTTGTTGGTTTCCTTGGAGATCAACTGAAACATGATAAACATAATCTCTTCAAAGGGTATGATCAGACGGGACATATGCTCTTTGTAAATGCCAGAAAAGAAGTAATCATCAACTGATTGCT
>CAYZVJ010000009.1:40528-42985 GCA_964481765.1 uncultured Rikenellaceae bacterium
GGATCAAATGGATCTGTTTGTTTTCGAAACCTCCACGATTGTTTACCCTTCGGAACAGGTATTCCGATTCAAGCAAATCAACCTGGTGCCTGGTGGAATAGCTTCTGAATCGCCTTCCATACCGTGCAACACCCGATACAAAATAATAGGTGATATCGTGTCCCTGCCAGGCAAAACTAAACGGTTCCGGTTCACCTTGAAAAGATTCCCTGAAAGACCGGATAAACTCCTTCACCTCATCTCTGGTATAATCCAGCATGAACGGTGTACATATATGCAGGTTGAGATTGTAGAAATGCTGTAGCTCAATATTCCGGAATCGTTGCCATGACTGGTATCCAACCAACAATATCTCATAATCAGTCGAAAGAGTATTTAATGTGGACACAACGTTGCTGACAAAGGGTTCTTTATCACTCGGTATAATGACAATGTTCTTCACATCACCGGAAAGTGCATGCTCAATACTGTTGATCGAATCGTTTTTTGTAATCTCGTCGTTATATACAACTTCTTTGAACACCACCTCACTGAAAAAAGTATAATAGGATAACTTATAAAAGAGTCTTCTTTTTAGCAAATCAACATGCGGGGCTTCGAGACTATCCCCGGGATGGATCATGACAATATTTTTATCGTAGAATCCCGAAATAAAAGCGGAAAGTTTTTCAATCTCTGTTTCAAAGGTTGGCCTCACCTGAAAGAGGTATGGGCATTCGTCAAGCAGGATGTTCCTGGAAGCCAGAGGAGAAACAACCGGAATCCTCCTTTCCTCACCATATTCTGCCACCAGGCGCAGATTATGTGTATATGCCGGACCAATGATAAGGTCCATCTGATTTAAATCTCCATTGTCGATAATTCCCTGGACCGTGGCAGAATCTCTTTCCGTGTCAAATACCGAAAAGTTTATTGACAACCCGCTTTTTTGAAGTGACTCAACAGCCAGAAGGGCGCCCTCGTAAAACTCAAGGTAGCTTAAGCTTCTCGGGAAGATCCAATTCTCGTCGCGCTCTGTAACGTTTTCAATTACATTACCGAAATCATCCACCTCGGATGAATCTATCACTACCCGCTCATCATTCTCATCCAGATAGAATGGAAGCATCAAAGCAATATTTATTGATTTTCCATAGAAAGAGGGTGGTGTCTCATCTGTGAATTGTGCTGTATCCTCCACTAAAAAAATATCGGGATCATCTTCCAGCACAGGAATAACGACATCGCCATTCACCTCGGTGACCGGCATCCGAAGATATTCACCCTCCTTCGGGCTTCCCCTCATCTGGACATTCGCTTTCCGGATCTGGCGAATAGATACATTGTATTCTCTGGATAAGGAATACAAGGTTTCACCCTTCTCTACGCGGTGATAAACAAAGGGTTCCCTTTCGGCACCGAACGATTCTTTTTCCGGTGTGAAAATCTTTTTTGGGATCTTAATTACGGTTCCAATATCAATGTCATCAATGACCAGGTCAGGATTATGATCAAGGATCTCCTCCTCAGTCACTCCGTATCGCTTTGACAGCGCGTAAATGGTTTCATTCTCCTGGATCGGATGATAGGTGAAATTCTCCGGTTCAACCTGTTCTTCCTCGTCTTCAAGCACCGGTTCAGCCGGAATTTTAAGTGCCTGTCCAACCCGTAACCCAAATACTACCGTGGGGTTCTCCCTGGATATCTCTTTCTGTGAAATTCCATAAACCTTGCTGATCGAGTATAGTGTATGTCCCTCCCTGACAACGTGAATGTAATAGATCTTGCCATCTAGCATCACTTTGTCTGTAGATTTTTTAATCTCGACCGGGATGTCCTGGGCACAAACCGGGTGATCAACTGCAAGTAATAATAACAACAGAAACAGTACAGACTGAACTTTATAATATAAACTGCTTTCTATCAATGCCTTAATTGGTAATGGTTGCAAAACAAAGGTAATAAAGTATCAATCCAAATCCAATAGGTACTATTTGATTATACCCGGATTAATTTGTATCTTTCTGTTCAGAAGTAATTTACAAATTTGTCCTTCATTTACTTAACGTGACCCGACATGATCTCGTTTCTAAAAAAGCTTTTTCGATGGAGTTCCGGAAATAAAGATGCTGTTAAAACTCATCAGGATGTAAGGATCCAGTTTGAAGACTCACCTGACGTTCCGCACACCACCTATAAACATCCGGAAGAAGATGTACACAAACTGATGATAAAAGCCACCAGCATCAGAAAGGAAAAAGGTTATTCAGAAGCCGTGACTTTCCTGAAAAAAATTGCTGAAGCGTACCTTAGAGAGGGAAATACAGCACTGGTAACGTGCATGAATAAGCTTATCCCTTACATGAAAAGGGATGAATCAATCCCTTTTGACGAAGCCCACCAATACCTGGAAGGAATCATTCAAAAAAAACCGGAGGGTGATCCATATTTCCTTGCCCTGCACATCACCATGGCTGA
>CAYZVJ010000009.1:43085-46073 GCA_964481765.1 uncultured Rikenellaceae bacterium
ATCCGGAAATTTGTCAAACGGTTTGTCGAGAAAACGAAATAACTAAACCGAACAACCTACAACGCATATAAGGAATGGGGCTGTCTCAAAAGTCAAATTTTTAGGCATTGATAACTCTGTACTCTGAACTCCTTTGTCCGCCGAAGCTTTAGCGTAGGTGGATGTACCCTGTACTCTGCACTTTATCATCCCATTTTTTCCAGGAACTCGCTTACATTTTTTTCGATGCGTTCATATACGGATCCCGATGCTGACCGCTCAAACCGTTCACCGGTAATGTTCTCATACAGCTCAATGTACCGTTCCGATACCAGGTTCACGAATTCTTCGGTCATTTCCGGTATTTTCTGTCCTTCTTTCCCCTGGAATCCGTGATCGATCAGCCATTGGCGGACAAATTCTTTCGAAAGCTGTCTCTGGGGTTCTCCCCTGGCCAGACGTTCGGCATATCCTTCCATGTAAAAATAGCGTGACGAATCGGGGGTATGTATTTCATCGATCAGGTAAATTTGACCATCTTTCCTGCCGAATTCATATTTGGTATCTACCAGGATCAAGCCTTTATCCGAAGCCATTTCATTTCCCCGTTGAAACAGTTTCCGGGTATACTCCTCCAGCAACCGGTATTCTGCTTCCGGAACCAGGCCCCGGGAAATGATCTGCTCCCTTGAAATATCCTCATCGTGTCCTTCTTTGGCTTTTGTTGTAGGGGTTATGATTGGCTCCGGAAACTGCTCATTTTCTTTCATGCCTTCCGGCAGCGGAACGCCACAAAGTTCCCGTTTACCAGACCTGTATTCTCTCCATGCATGACCGGTCAGGTATCCTCTGATCACCATTTCAACTTCATAGGGTTCAACATAGTGGCCAACCGTTACCATGGGATCCGGACTGGCAATTTTCCAGTTTGGGACAATGTCGCTTGTTGAGTCAAGAAATTTAGAGGCGATCTGATTCAATACCTGCCCCTTAAACGGAATGCCTTTTGGCAGGACGACATCAAATGCAGAAATCCGGTCAGAAACAACCATCAGTAAATAGGTATCCTGAATGTTATATACATCCCTCACTTTTCCATGATACACACTTTGCTGTCCCGGGAAACTAAAATGGGTTGTCACAATTGCTTTTTCCATAAAATCCGTTTTTATGCTTTTTTATTTTCATCATTTTCCGAATTGTTATAGGCTTTGACAATCTGTTTCACAAGAGGGTGCCTGACAATATCCCGCTCATCGAATTCAACCAGTGAAATGCCCTCGATGTTCTTCAGTATCCGCATAGCCTGCAACAATCCTGAGTCTCTCCGAAAGGGCAGGTCAATCTGTGTAATATCACCTGTTACAATGAATTTTGAGCCCTGTCCCATCCTCGTGAGGAACATTTTTATTTGATTTACGGTTGTATTCTGTCCTTCATCCAGGATTACAAAAGCATTTTCCAGTGTACGGCCCCTCATAAATGCCAATGGAGCAATGTGAATAGTACCATCTTCGATGTTGCTTGCCAGTTTCCTGGATGGAATCATGTCATTCAGTGCATCGTACAGGGGCTGTAGGTAAGGGTCCAGTTTTTCTTTCAGATCGCCCGGTAAGAAACCAAGGTGTTCTCCCGCTTCAACAGCAGGTCTGGTTAAGACGATCCGCTTTACCTGTTTGTTTCGTAATGCCCTTACTGCAAGCGCAATCGCCGTATATGTTTTTCCGGTTCCTGCCGGTCCAACTGCCATCAGAAGGTCATTGTTTGCATACTCCTTCACCAGTCGCACCTGGTTTACCGTCCTGGCAAATATCGGCTTACCGGCACTTCCATATACAAGAGGCTCCTTAAAATCACCATTTGATGCCAGCAACCGATGGGACGGATCAAACAGAAGCTGTTCAAGATCCTCTTTCTCAAGCCGGTTATAACTAATGTAGAAATCCATAATCACACCGAAGCTCTTTTCGAAATCAACAATCTCTTCTTCAGCACCAATCACTTTGAGTTCATTCCCCCTGGCAATAAATTTTAATTTTGGAAAGAACCCCCTGATCCTGTCAAGGTTCACGTTGTTTACTCCGAATAGCTCTACCGGGTCAATTGACTCCAAATATATGGTCTTCTCATTCACGATAAATCCATAATAATGATTATTTTTGAGCTGTACAAAGTAAGCTGATTTTTCGCTGAATTAATAACTTTTGACTGAAGTTTTTCGCAACAATGCCAGTTGTTACCCTCACATCCGATTGGAACTTGAATGATTTTTACCTCGGGGCACTTAAAGGTAAAATAATTAGTCTCGATCCCGGCATTACTTTGATTGATATTTCACATCAGATACCCAATTTCAATATAGCGCATGCTGCATTCATCCTGAAAAACTGTTACCACCATTATCCAAAGGGAAGTGTCCATGTGATTGCAGTAAACACGGTTTCTTCATCGGAGAGTCCTTACGTTGCCGTAAAAGCAGATGGCCATTACTTTATCAGCTGCGACAATGGAATATTCGGACTGATCATCAACAAGGAACCGGAAGCAATCGTACAAATTAAAATGGAAAATGAAGATTCCAGCTTCCCATCCCTTTTTATATTTGCGAAAGCAGCTTGCCATCTCGCTGCAGGAAAAAAAATATCAGAACTCGGGAAACCACTTGGCCAGCTTTTTAAACGTGTCCCCTTACGGGCAGCTATTGACGATTCGGTTATTACCGGCAGTGTCATCTACATCGATTCCTATCAGAATGCCATTACCAACATCACCAGCGATCTGTTCGATCGCGTGGGCAAAAAACGACCATTCGAAATCCTGGTGACAAGCAATCACTACTTGATCAACAAACTGAATAAGAAATATGGTGAAACCTCCACCGGGGAGATCCTGGCTCTGTTCAATTCCCTGAACCTGCTTGAAATTGCTATTAATAACGGCAATGCAGCAAGCCTCCTGAACCTGAGCCCGGGTTCTTCCATCAGAATATCTTTCAAGGATAAAAAAACA
>CAYZVJ010000010.1:0-11834 GCA_964481765.1 uncultured Rikenellaceae bacterium
GGCGATATCCTGGTTACTGTGACCGACGAAACGGTCTTTACCATTACACCGGATGCGAACTTTGCGATCGAGACCCTGGAACTGAACGGGACCAGTGTACTGGAAGATACAGTGGACAACGGTGACGGCACCTTTACCTATACCCTCACCGGGGTAGGTGAAAACAGCACACTCAATGTGACCTTTACAGCCTTGTACACCATAACCGTATCTGCAGGTGCCAATGGGACCATTGAGCCTTCCGGTGATATTGTGGTAACAATCCAGGATGAGACGGAATTTACCATCACTCCCGCTTACGGATACTCAGTAGAAACCCTCTTACTTAATTCAACGGATGTAAGTGGTGATATGGTGGATAATGGTGATGGCACCTATACCTATACATTGACCGGGGTTGATGCTGATGGCACACTTGCCGTAACCTTCACGGAATATATTGCCAATGTCATTTATGTAAAACCGGACGGTTCAGGCGACGGATCCTCCTGGGCGAATGCTATGGGTAGCGTGCAGGATGCCATGAATGCCAGCGATTTCCGGGATGAAGTATGGGTTGCAGCGGGTACCTACCTCACTCCGGGAGAAGTTGTTGATTCTTCGTTTACCCTGGTTAATGGTGTCAGCATTTTTGGAGGATTTGCCGGAACCGAGTCGTCAAAAGATGAGAGAACAGATTTCGGACTGGGCATGGCAAATGAAACAAAACTCAGTGCCGACCTTGATGGTAACGGATTCCTGACGGGTGGTAACGGATCAAGGGTAATCTTTGGTGAATTCATCTCCTCAGCAACAACCATTGATGGGTTTACCATTACCGGAGGATTTTCGGATGTTACCGATAGCAATGGTGCGGGAATGAAGTTGAGAGCATCATCACCCCACATCATCAATTGTACATTCTTCGATAATTATTGCGATGATGGCTCTCATATGTATCTCTATCGAAGTGGCGATGATGTCTGTGATCCCATAATCGAGAATTGTTTCTTCATCAAGGGGTATGCAAATGACGACGGGGGTGCCATTTACAGCGCTTCCGGAACAACAGCCAAATTTATCAATTGTGTATTTGCAAATAATTGGGCCAATGATGAAGGAGGAGCAATCCGGATTTATGAATGTTCACCGGAGTTTTATAACTGCAATTTCGTACTCAATGCCCTTCCCGATACCGATCCGGGTGGAGGAGGCACATATGGTCCGGCTGTCAGATGCTACCAGACTGCAGCACCATACATGAATACTGAACCGAAATTTGTGAACTGTGCTTTCTGGAAAAACCTGGATGGAAGTGATCTCAGGGCATATGACATCAGCAATACAGGCGAAATGGCCACAGCCGGAGCCTTTGCTACTGTAAAAAATTGTGCCCTGGATACGCTCAGCGCGACGTCCTGTATTGTCGCGGATACCATTTACATCGGACCCATCCATGGCGAATATGTTAACCCTGGGTTTGTTGATGTGAGCGGATCACCCGGATACCAGGGCTACAATCCGGCTGCAGACTGGAACCTTGTATCCACTTCCGTTTTAATTGGCGAGGGTACAAGTAGTGAACCCCTGGTACCCACTACGGATATCCGGGGCTTTGACCGGGGTGCCGAAATCGATATTGGAGCATATGAATATGGTTCCGGAACCGGGATTGAACCGGTCATTACAAAATCCGGATTCAACGTAAGAGTCTATCCAAATCCATCAAATGGTGATTTTGTTATCGAGTCGAATGAAGTGAATATTACCGAAGTGAAGGTTTTTGATATTACCGGTCGCATGATCAAACGACTCGAGAATCTCCAGTTTGAACGTGTTATTCCCGTAAACCTCACCGGAAATGCAAAAGGATTGTATTTCCTGAGAATTAAAGATTCAAAGGGTCGGGAAAGCATACATAAGGTAATCGTTAAGTAAAAATCGTTTATTTGTACAGGATAATAAGCTGTGGACATTTTGTTCACAGCTTATTATTATTATTAAACCCATGTTCGTTCATATGAAAATGAGGTCAGTTTACATGATACTCGCCCTGATCTTTATTCTTTTCTTTGGGGAAACCGGATATGCTATGGGAGATGACCAGAATCACCCGATAGTTGACCGGAAGGAAATCACCGTGGTAATTACAGATTCAGGACTGGGTGGGTTGGCAGTGATGGATGATATTGCAAGAAAGCTTACAGGAGCAGGGTACTATAAACGGGTTAATCTGATTTTTGTCAATGCATTGTTCGATGCTGAGAAAGGATACAATGCACTGCCTTCACGGGAAGAAAAAATAAACATGTTCAATTCCGTTCTTCACGGTATTGAAAACCGGTTTCATCCTGACATCATATTGATCGGATGCAATACCCTTTCTGTACTCTATGAAGAGACCGATTTTGTAAAAAGATCGGATACACCGGTTGTCGGGATCGTTCAGCCCGGAGTGAAATTAATAGCAAACCGGCTTTTGCAGAATGAAAAGTCGGTTGTGATCATCACCGGAACTGAAACCACCATCTCTGAAGGGAGCCATAGAAAAGCCTTGCTTGAAAAAGGATTCCCGGACAGGCGGATCATCACCCAGGCATGTCCTGAATTACAATCCTATATTGAAAAGGATCCTGTTGGTGAAGATACGGAGATGCTCATCTCATATTATGTTGACGAAGCACTGTCACAATTGACCAAAGAGAATATTCCAATCTACTTAAGCTTAAATTGCACCCACTACGGGTATTCAGAAAAACTTTGGCAAAAGGCATTCAATAATGCAGGAGCTGATCTTGTGGAAGTCTTAAATCCAAATATAATGATGGGGGATCTGTTGATAGCAGAAAAGAATAAAAACCGGTTTAAGAATACCAGAATAACCCATTCGGTCTATTCCAAAGTAGTCATCAAAAACAAGGAATCAATCTATAATCTGTTTAAGGATTCTTCTCCTGAACTGGCGGAAGCACTGATGCATTATGTGATTGACACAAATCTTTTCTAATTTTACCAGGGAATTTCAAGCTGTTTTCAACTATTGTAATTACATGAGATTATCGAAGGAATATAGAAAGATCCTTCATATTGGGCTTGTTGCAGTACTTTCCGTTATGGTTGCTGTAATAGTGATGTTCTTTTTCTTTAGGAGATGGGAAAACAGGCTCATTGAAGAACGTAAAAACATTTGTGAAGCGTATGCCAGTGAAATTGCCTTTGAGGTTGAAAACAGTGACTCCATTCAACAGTATTTGTCGTTGCTGCTTCATGGCAATACCATATCGGTGGCATCATCAATGAAAATTGAAGAGCTGTTAACCGAAGTGATCAGGAATCATGTCATTGAAGTTGAAGGGCTCGAAGGTGGCTTCTACATGAAAGAGCTGGATGATTTTATCGGTTACGCCTTTCCTACATCAGAATCTCCAGTCCCCGTTTATGGCCCTCCCCCCCGGTCCTATAATATTATTAAAAACCAGGCCATTGAATCCATTGAGAGAAGCATACCCATCATTGATCTGCATGCTTTCGATCCGGCAGTTTTCCCGCTGGCTACGCATCCGTTTAGACAAGGTGATACGGTGTTTGGATCAGTATGGGTAAGGGTACACATTGAACGGGAACTGCCGGTGACGAAACTTAAAAGGATACTTAATTTTCTCACCATAATATCCCTTGTGGGTTTTGTGATTATGGCAATGTTTACCGCTTTTCTTCGCAACGGCATCAAGAGTATTCGTCGTGAGCTCGACAGTACCAGGAAAGATCCCGGTTACAGGCTGAGCCGGAGAGGAGGATGGTTCGGTTTTATCCCCGCAAGCATCAACGATATGCTTGAACTGATTGAAAAAGAGTATAATCAAAGGCGTGAATTGGAAAGGGAACTACAGCAAAAAGAGAAACTGGCTTCGTTAGGAAAAATGATCGCTGCAGTAGCACATGAGGTCAAAACACCACTTTCAGTCATCAAGATGCGAGTACAAATGTGGCAGAAGCAATTAAAGAACAACCGGGGACTGCCGGAAACGATCGATCCGGAATCGATCAACCTGGTACTGGATGAGATCAATCGATTATCCGGGCTTGTCAAGCGCCTTGTAGTGTTCTCAAGACCCATCTACAAAAACCTCAAACCGACACGTGTGGATCAGGTAATAGAAGAAATGCTCAGCCTGATTGATTACGGAAACGTTGACAAGAAGATCAGGATAAGAAAGAAGCTCCGTGAAGACCTGCCGCTCATTAATGCCGACTCCAATTCCCTGAAGCAACTTTTACTGAATATCCTTACCAATTCAATTGAATCGATTGAGAAGAGCGGAGAGATTTTAATTGAAACAGGATACAAGGGGAAAGAATCATGGATAACCATCGAGATCTCCGATACAGGAAAAGGAATACCGGATGATATCCTGAATAACATTTTTGATCCGTTCTTCACTTCAAAGGAAACGGGTACTGGCCTGGGATTAACCATTTCGCACGAGATCATTGTTGCCCATGGTGGAAATATATCCTTTGAGAAAAATGAAGGAAAAGGAACAAAATGTATTATAACTTTACCGGTACTAACGAAAGACAATCTGTGATGAATAATAGTGACAAAACTGTACTGGTCGTTGATGACGAAGCATCCATCAGACGTAACATAAGCGACCTGCTCTCTCCTCTGGGGTACAGGATCCTGTTGGCTGAAGATGGTGCATCTGCCATTGCAACCTTTTCAACGGATTCTCCCGGACTGGTAATCCTGGATATTAACATGCCCGATATGAACGGTCTTGATGTTCTGGAAGAGATCAAACGAATTAACAGAGATATCCCGGTGATCGTTTTTACTGCCTTTGGAACCAGCGAACGGGCTATCAGGGCGATGAAATGTGGTGCTTACGATTACATTGAAAAACCGTTTGAGCTGGATGAGTTTTTACTCATTGTGGAACGTGCCTTTCAGTATGGAAACCTGTTGAACGAAGTGAAACAGTTAAGAACCCTGGTCGATAATTCAGGGCAAACTGTGCCCGGTGATTACATTATTGGGAAAAGCTCCAAAATGCAGGAAATTTTTAAGCTGATTGGCCGGGTGGCACCCACCGATGCCACTGTCCTGATCCAGGGAGAAAGCGGAACAGGTAAAGAATTGGTTGCCGATGCCATCCAGCGTCATTCAACACTGCACGATAAACCCTATGTGAAAATAAACTGCGGCGCTTTATCAGAGTCCTTGCTGGAAAGCGAAATCTTTGGCCATGAAAAAGGAGCGTTTACCGGGGCGTTTGCACAGCGTAAAGGTCTTTTTGAAATCGCCGATGGCGGAACGGTTTTTCTCGATGAGATCAATAGCATGCCCCCGTCCCTTCAGGTAAAACTGCTCAGGGTTTTGCAAAATCAACCTTTTTTCCGGGTCGGAGGAGATAAACCCGTTGAAGTGAATGTTCGCATCCTGGCATCATCAAATAAAGATATTAAACCGGAAGTGGATGCCGGGAATTTCCGGGAAGACCTCTACTATAGACTCAACGTGGTTTCAATCTACGTACCCCCGCTGAGGGAAAGAATGTCCGATATGGTAATCCTGGTTCAACACTTCGTGCATAAATATTGTAACGACCGAAAGATCATTATCCCACCACAAACCATACGGAAATTGAAGAACTATAACTGGCCTGGTAATGTAAGGGAACTGGAAAATACCATTCATAGCGCTATTGTTACAGCTTCAGATGAGGTGCTGAATATCGATCAAATACCCGCTTCGGTGAACGATGATGTCGCTAAAACGGATTATCTCAGAATGATTGATAAAGGGATGTCGTTTAAAGAAGCAATAACTACGGTAGAGAAAAAAATAATTCATGATTCTCTGGCAAAGTTCGAATACAATCAGTCGAAAACGGCCGATTACCTTCAGATAAACCGGAGATTCCTCTATTCAAGGTTAAAAGAGTGGGATGACGTGGATTAAATTGTAATCGTTATTCAACTGTGCGGTTAAGATTGTTCCATTATTCATATGGTCTCAATAATAGACTATTTAACGCCTGAAAGGCTTTGATTTAACAGCACAGGGCATCGCCCTGTGTATTAGGATAATATATTTTAAAAGCCCTGAAAGGGCGCAATATGTCTTTTACGATCTTATCCTGAAAAATTTATATAGTTACTAGCTCTTTAATTAAATCTGTGTTTTTTAGATGTTATATCGCCCCTTCAAGGCTCTCTGTTCCTGTTATTTATTCTCATAGGGCGATGCCCCATGCTGCAATATTTCAGACCTATCGGCCTGATAAATAGAATAATAAATATGGTATAAATTAGAATAGCCGGAAGACAAAATACTTTAACCGCACAACGGGTTGAGTTACAACTGAACCGAGCGTAGCGAGCTCACGAACGTTTGAACGACGAAAGGAGTGAGAATCTCATGAGCAGATAGTGTGATTGAATTGCGGGCGCGAATAATCCGCCGGTAGGCGGTGAGTAATTACAATCGAGTTACTATTGATATCAAAACTTCAACTGCATCTGCACTTTCAGCTCCGTTTTTGTCTTTCCTGGAATCTCATTTAATCCGGTGCCAATCGATTGTACATGTGAGTAATAGGTTTGTGCCAGGCGGATCCAGAGATCCATATACTTCAATGGTGAGTATTTTACCAGGAGATAGGCGCGCATCCCGTTCTGATGAAGTGCCGGAATGGAAAAGGCATACAGGAGATCGTGTTCATAGGCATAGATCCTTGTATCCCAGGAATCGGTATCAAACATGGCGTAACGGAACGAGATAGAAAGCGGTAACTCTTCCGGTCTGAACAGAATATCCTGGAAAACCAGGTATCCATGCTCTAAAGGATCATCATCAAGACGGAATCTCGATAGCTCAATCCTGCTTCTGAGCTGAAGGTTCGACGAAACCCAGTATGCCAGCTGAAACCTGAATTTTGTCAACCGGGTATCCACTATTTCATTCAGCGATGGCAATTCACCACTCCTGTTTCTTGGTTTTGACTCTTCCTTCAGACTGCAAAAAATTTCCAGTATTTCCGATGGATAATAATCGATCCGAACCATGTAATCTGTTCCCTGTGAAGGTGCATCCACGTTGTATTTCAGCCAGGGAAACCAGAATGCATCGAAGTAAGCCGAAACCTTGAGGTGTTTCAGGGGACGTATCTCTGTTCCCAGGTACAATCCCCGTTCATTCTTATTGGTTGAATTTTCCGAAATAGCCTGGCTGTAAAAGGGATAATAATCTTTCTGGTAGTCTCTGTACAACACAGAGAGTGAGATCAGGGAGTGCAGGTTGAGTAATAAGCCATTCAGGTAAGCTATACCGTGCCCCAGTGAGTGTGAAACCTCTCCAAAAAGATTCACTTTGTTCCATCCAACCTGATAATCGAAACCGATGTTGGTATTGCTGTTTCCACGGAAATCAAACTGATTATACGGACGTTCATCGGACATTAATTTCTCACTGAAGTGATAATTGACCAGGGTCAATCCCACGTGGAACTTATCCCTGCCGTAGCTTATATTCCCGCCGGCAATGGATTCACTGATAGCATCTTCATCCTCAACTTCCGATGGAATGGAATGGTATCCGGTAACCTGGAAACTGGTTACATTCTCAATGTCATCATGCAATGTATCAAGGTAATGGATGTTTGCATCAATTTTTTTTCTGGAGTAGAATGCAGAAATTTCCATGTCTTTCAGACTGATTGTTGTCCCAACACCACGCAGAAAACGGTTTTCTTCGGTTGAGCTGTACTTCGTGATCCCATATTGTCTTTTCTTAATGCTCAGAACATACGGCGTTTTTCCGTAAGAGATTCCTGACCACAGCGTCAGTCCCTGTCCGAACCGCAGATGATAATCCCCGAGTGCCAGTGTTTTAATCTTCCCGATATCATTTACCAGAAGATGTCCGGAGTAGAAATCAAAACCCTGTTTGTTGCTTCCCGAAAAAAATTCCTCTCCGGCATCTTTCTCAGCAGTAACGCCCCAGTAAATTCTGTCTTTATAATGGTACCTGTATCGCAAAACCCCTTTCAGCGGACTGCCAAGGTAGCGGGAGTTTGGGTTTGCTTCATAGGCAGAGTCAGATATGGAAGCATATCCCTTTTTCTCTTCCAGTATCTGGTCTGCACGGAGGATCAGTCGGTGTTTCCCTTTTTTTATGGAACTGAGCAGTGGTTCCTGTTCGGAAGGCTGTGCCTCTTCAATCAGGATAAACGGGAGTAACATCCGGATCGTTTTTTCATCCAGGCCTTCGATCAATTGAAGTTCAAAGAGAGAGAGTATGGGGCCATGCCGGCCGATATAGCTGATCAGGTTTCGTGCCTGGAATTCAGTCAGAAACCGGAGCCGCTGCAAATCCTCCATCGTTGCACTGTTTAGATTGATCGGATCTTCCTCTAACAGGAGAAGATCTTCATACAGGAGGGTATAGTCGATATCCAGGTCGCTGTTTCGTGCAATCTCTTCAATAAGATCCTCGAGATTTAACCGCTCTTCTTTGGAGATTTGTTGTCCAATTGCAGTATGTATAAGGAGAAGTGTAAATAATAATGTTAATCCTGCTTTCATTGAAACGCATACATCAGGGTAAAATGGGGTGTAAGCCCCAGTTGCTGGTGAACGGTAAAAGCAAGATCGGCCCGGAATCCCTTCAGGCTGTATCCGATTCCAAAGGAGGTCTGAGTGGGATTGGTGGATATTCCTGCCCTGAGAAAGAGGTTGTTCACCGGTTCCACTTCGATGCCTGCCTTGTTGATCGGTTTATGGTCAAGCTCCTTTTCTGTTTCAATACCCAGGAAAACCATTTCAAAAAGCTGTACGCCAACTCCAACCCGGATAATGGTCGGGACCGGTTCATCGTCATAGGTGGATATCTTGGTTCTTGTGGGATTAAAAACGTGTGCACCGATATACAGGAAATCCAATGGTTTAGCCATAATCCCGCCTTCAACAGCAACATTTCCATGGCTACCATAATCTTCTGCAAGAAAGGTATTCAGGTAATCCAGTTGAATACCCGCTGCAATATATTCACCAAAGACCCTCCCGAAGGAGAGCCCGACTTTCGATTCGTGGTATTTTGAATAGCCGAAATAGCTGTAGTTCAGTCCGATGGTTCCCGGCTTTGTAGGTATAGCGATCGCCAGGCTTTGCAGTGCATACTCCGGGATGATGAATTTGTTTTCATGATGGAACCCGATACTCAGGTTCCGGATCCAACCCAGTCCTGCCTGGTTATGGGAAACGGACCAGAGGTCGGGGAGCATGACCGAAGTATTACGCATGGCAGCAAAGCGGGAACCCAGAGGGTAATTATCGTACGTTGCATAAGCACAAGGTTCTCGCAGAAACAGGAGAAGCAGCAATAGGAACGTTACTGACCGGTCCGTTGAAATCATCATAAGGTTGACTACCCGATGTTGTCTAATTCGTTTTGTACTTGTATTTTACCACTGCCAGATCCTGGTTCGCCTTAACGATCTTCTCTTTCAGGCTATCTTTGAATTGGATCAGCTTTTCTGTCAGTTCAGGATTTCCAACCGATAGGATTTGAGCAGCCAGGATACCGGCATTTCGGGCAGCGTTGACCCCTACTGTGGCAACCGGTATTCCCGGAGGCATCTGCAGGATCGACAGGATCGAATCCCAACCGTCCAGTGAGGCGTTGATGGGTACCCCGATTACCGGTATGGTCGTCATTGCAGCAATTACACCGGGTAAATGAGCGGCCATTCCTGCTGCAGCAATGATCACACGGATACCCCGTCCACTGGCTGAACGGGCAAATTTCTCCACCTCTTCCGGGGTGCGGTGAGCCGATAATGCGTTGATCTCAAAAGGAATTTGAAAATCATCCAGAATTTTTGCCGCATCTTCCATGACAGGCAAATCGGATGTACTGCCCATAATAATGCTCACGATCGGTTTCATCTGTTCGTTCTGGTTTTATGATTTTGTATTTGTATTTTCGCAAGTTAATTAAAATCCATTAAATTTAACGATCTATGGATCGGGTAAAAATACTGGATAAGGAATTTAAACTGGCGATCTCTTCAAACGAAATTGACGATGCAGTTACCAGTTTGGCAACCCGGATGAACCGTGATCTGAACGGCAAAAAAGTGATCTTCCTGGGTATATTAAACGGCTCATTCGTGTTTGCAGCCGATCTTTTCCGAAAGATCACCTTTGATAGCCAGATTACCTTCCTTAAGCTGGCTTCCTACCAGGGAACATCAACATCCGGAAAGATCCAGCGGCTGATCGGTATGAACGAAGACATAAAAGACCATACGGTAATTATTCTTGAAGATATCGTTGATACTGGAAATACACTCGACAGCATCATAAAGCAGATCAAAGGGTATGAACCGGCAGAAATTAAAATTGCCACACTGCTTTTTAAACCGGATGCGTATCAGTTTAACATAAAACTGGATTATGTCGGGATAGAGGTACCCAATGACTTTCTCATTGGGTATGGACTTGATTATAATGGTTATGGGAGGAACCTGAAACAGATTTACTCAATAACCGGAACTTAATTTTTTTTACCATGCTGAATATCGTTTTATTCGGTCCTCCCGGATCCGGGAAAGGTACCCAGGCAGAAAAGCTGATACGGAAATACGGATTGATACACATGTCAACAGGAGATATCCTGCGGGAAGCCATTTCAAAGAAAACCCCATTGGGGGTAAGGGCAAAAGAGTACCTTGATAAAGGAGAACTTGTCCCGGATGAAGATGTTGTCAATATGGTGGTAAAAAAGCTGGACGCTGAAAATGATCCCAATGGCTTTATTTTTGACGGATTTCCGCGAACGTGTGGTCAGGCAAGGGTTTTGCGTAATTTGCTTACAGACCGCGATACCCGGATTAATGTAATGATCGCACTTGAAGTGCAAGAAGAAGAACTGATTAACCGGCTGTTGAAAAGAGGCCGGGAATCAGGCAGGTCGGATGATCAGCTTTCGGTAATAAAGAACCGGATTGCGGTGTATGAACGAGACACCTATCCGGTCATCGATTTTTACCGGAAAATGCGGAAGTATCGTTCCGTTAATGGAGTTGGAACCGTGGATGAAATATTTCAGCGGATTGTTGAAGTGATTGATCAGATGAAGTGAATTCCCCGGAATGACATCCAACATCTCGTATGCTAACTTTTCGGATGATGGCAGGCTCAAATTTTGTTGACTACGTAAAAGTGTTTTGCCGTTCCGGCAACGGTGGCCCCGGATCTGTCCATTTCCACAGGGATAGACTTAATCCCAGGGGAGGACCCGATGGGGGAGATGGAGGAAGGGGAGGACATGTGATCTTAACAGGAAATAAACAGCTTTGGACGCTGCTTCACCTTAAATACCGGAAACATGTGTTTGCTAAAAACGGGAATGGCGGTACAGGAGCATTGAAAACCGGTGCCGATGGGGAAGATGCAGTTGTCGAAGTCCCACTGGGTACAGTAGCGAAAAATGCGGAGTCCGAAGAGATACTCTTTGAAATAACTGAACACCAGCAAAACAAGATCCTTGCAGCCGGTGGACAGGGAGGCCTGGGTAACGCAAATTTTAAATCTGCAACAAACCGGACACCACGGTACGCCCAACCCGGAGAACCCGGAACCGAAGGGTGGTATATACTGGAATTGAAGATCCTGGCTGATGTCGGTCTTGTCGGATTTCCCAATGCAGGGAAATCCACACTCCTATCCGTTGTTTCAGCAGCAAAACCCAAAATAGCCGATTATCCTTTTACCACGCTGGTGCCAAACCTGGGGATCGTTAGCTACCGGGATGATAAATCATTCGTGATGGCAGATATACCCGGTAT
>CAYZVJ010000010.1:11934-44649 GCA_964481765.1 uncultured Rikenellaceae bacterium
ACTCACTAACCTCTAACTTAATAACTTGCTTTACAGATTGTTAAGTTGTAATGGGCAAGAACTGAAAACCGAAAACCGTAAACCAGAAACTATCGTATGCTTGAAACACTGATCACCTGGGATACCGATCTTTTCCTGTTTCTGAACGGGATGCACTCCCCCTTCTGGGACCAGGTGATGTGGTTGATCACCGGGACATGGATCTGGATACCACTTTACCTATTCATCCTGGGATGGCTCATACGGGATTATCGCTGGAAAGCTTCAATCCTCTTGATTTTCATTGTAATTTTGATTACCCTGAGTGATCAATCCTCTGTCCATCTGTTCAAAGAAGTCTTCCACCGGTTTCGTCCCTGCCATGATCCCCGGATTGCTGATCTCGTGCATACCGTAAACGGGAAATGCGGTGGTAAATATGGATTCGTATCCTCACACGCTGCAAACACGTTTGCCATCGCTGTTTTTTCACTTCTGCTCATCCGAAACAGGTACTATTCTATTTCGATCATCGCCTGGTCTTCCCTGGTATCATACAGCAGGGTTTACCTGGGTGTGCATTTTCCCGGTGATATCATTGCAGGCGCCCTGCTGGGAGCGTTTGTTGGATATATTGTATACAAAGGGTACAGGATCACGGAGTCCAGACTGCTTTCCAGGTATAAACGGTTTCAATAAGGATATCCGTTCGCAGATTGCCCGGCAAAAAGAATGCGATCATGCTCTGCATAAAAAACGAACATACCGACCCCTGCTTTAATGCAGCCGCTGAAGAGCACCTCTTTCGCAACATAGCCCGGGATTGCTTCATGCTGTACAGGAATCGTCCCAGCATTATTGTTGGGAAACATCAGAATGCCCTGGCAGAAATAAACCTTGATTTTGTAAAGAAGAAAAATATCAGCGTGATCAGAAGGTTATCGGGAGGAGGAACGGTATACCATGATCTCGGGAATCTGAATTTCACGTTTATCCGGAACGGTGAAGAGGGAAAACTGGTCGATTTTGTGAATTTTACCAAACCCATACTGGAAGTATTAAACAGCTTGTCTGTGCCTGCCCGCCTTGAAGGAGTGAACGACCTCAGGGTAGGGGATAAAAAAATATCGGGAAATGCGGAACACGTTTTTAAAAACAGGGTCTTGCACCACGGAACCTTATTGTTCTCTTCCAACCTAGCGGATTTGAACATGGCGCTGAAGGTCCGGCAGGGTGTTTACCGGGATAAAGCAGTCAGATCTGTTCGGGGTAATGTCTTAAATATCAGCGGATTCCTGGAATCTAAAATTTCAATTCTGGAGTTCCGCAATATAATTTTCCACCATATCCTTTCCTCATTCTCCGGGACAGAAGAGTATGAGCTGACCGAAAGCGACAAAAAGTCAATTCAACAATTGATGGAAGAAAAGTATACCAGATGGGAATGGAATTTTGGCTATTCACCACGCTATCAATTTCGGCAGGTACTGCAGGTTGGAGGGAAAAAGCTGGCAGTGAGGTTGCTGGTTGAACGGGGTATCATTTCAGAGATCCACCTGGTTGACCAGAAATCAAAGGAACCCCTGCATGAAATAGAGAAAGAATTGACCGGTATAGCACATAATCAAGCAGTTATCAGGGAGAAATTGGACTCGTTTGATATCCATCCATCCCTTCCCGGTGTCGACCAGACAGATCTTGTCAACGGGCTTTTCTGAGTTTTCTTAATTTTGTTAAACCAAATTACTTTTTTAAATTGGAGTAACAATACATGAAACAGATGGTCGCTGCTATCAGATCATTCATATCCTATATCATCGTATTCAGCCTGGTGTTTGGTCTTTTCCCATTCGCGCTGATTGTTTGGCTGGTGACTTTACCTTTCGATAAGAAACATTTAGTGCTCCATTATTACAGTTGCTTCTGGGGAACCATGTTTATCTGGACAAATCCGATGTGGCGTGTTAAAATAGCAAACCGCGATCGCATCAGAAAAGGAGAAACCTACATCCTGGTTTCCAATCATCAGTCCATGTTTGACATCTGTCTTATTTACCGCCTGTTCAAACCCTTTAAATGGGTCTCAAAATCGGAAAATTTTCTATTGCCGGTTATTGGCTGGAACCTGAGAATGAATGAATACATAAAAATAGAGAGGGAGAGCCGGAAAAGCATCATGAAAATGATGCAGGATTGCGAAAAAGCCATCGGGGAAGGGAACTCGATCATGATGTTCCCCGAAGGCACAAGAACACTGGATGGTGAATTGCGATCATTCAAGACAGGCGCTTTTATGCTGGCTCTGAAAACCAGGACCCCCATCATTCCTATTGTGATCGACGGAAGTATAAAAGTGCTTCCGAAAAAAGGATTGATTTTAAGCCCTAACCGGAATATTAAACTCAATGTCCTGGAGGAAATACCGGCGGAAAAATTTGAACAGATGGAGGTAAATGAACTGACGACAATGACCCGTGAAATAATGGAGCAAGAACTGCACCGTATACGCCGAAATTCATCCTGATATAACTTGTTTTCCATCATGAGATCTTTGCCGGAGAGAAAAATATTGCGAAAGATGAATTTTCTTTCTGACCAGGAAGGGATCATCTCCCGCTTTCTGAATGAAAGCAGCAACTGGGAACCACACCTGCATCAATCAAGGGAGTTTATTCTCGGTTGCATTCGCGGAAAGAATATTCCGGTGATTACTATCCTGGGGAGCGGCTGGCTGCTCGATGTGCCTCTGGAAGAGCTTCATAAACAGTGTGAGGAAATCCGGCTGGTCGATATCTTTCATCCTCCGCAGGTCCTGCGGAAAATCAGAGACCTTCCACATGTGGAAGCCATTCAACAGGACGTTACCGGCGGTATGATCGAACAGGTATATCAACTGGTACAGGAATTCAGGAAAACCGGAAGAAAACGGAATATAGCGGATCTGCAGTCATCCGGTTTTACACCGGACATTGCCGCGGGATTTGTGGTGTCACTGAATGTATTAAACCAGCTGGATATACTCATTGTCGATTACCTTAAAAAATTTGCAATCTATGCAGGGGAAGAGATCCTGGAATTGAGAAAGATGATCCAGCAGTCGCATCTCGATTCACTTCCGCGTGCTCATTCCTGCATCATCACCGATTTTGAGGAGCGGGTGTATGCAGATAACCAGCTGGAACGAATTAACCCGCTCATTCACGTTCCACTTCCGGAGGGGAAAAGAAAAACCACCTGGGAATGGCTGTTCGACTCACAAAAAACATACTATAGCGGTAAAATAACGAAATTTAATGTAGTGGCTATTGAATTATAAGAGAATTTTATGCGGGATAGGATGGAAAAGGAGCTCATAATTAAATACCGGGAAAGAGTCTCCCTTTTTACCCGGGAACTGAAAATCAGGAAGCGAAAAGGCAACCTGTTGTCATTTCTCCGGTTGCTGATATTTATGGCCGGTATTATCCTGATTTATCTTGCTTCCGGGATTCATCCCTTCCTGGCAATAGCTTGCTTCCTCTTATCCGGCTTCTTGTTTTTTATCGCCGTTAAGAAACATGGACAAAACAACCTGCGGCAGCGTCATGTAAAAGAGTTGATCAAGATCAATGATGATGAGGTGCGTAGTATGGAAGGTGATATCAGCCCATTTGATAATGGGTCTGAATATGTCAATACCACCCATCCATTCTCCTTTGACCTGGATCTGTTTGGTGAGGGATCCCTGTTTCAATACCTGAACAGGACCTGTTCAACCGGTGGTAAAGAACGGTTAAAAGATTTATTGATCGAGCCTCTGAACGATCATTCTGAGATACGGGCAAGACAGGATGCGATAAAAGAACTCACTCCCGGATTGGATTGGAGGCAAAAGTTTCTGGCAACAGGAAACAGTTATGAAGAATCCGGAGAGGAGGAACAGCGTATTCTGGAATGGGCAAAAAAAACGCCGGAATTCAGAAACTCCCAAATCCTTCATGTTATCCGTTTTTTGTTTCCGTTTGTAACCATGTTATTACTGGTTCTTTCTATATGCAGGATCCTGCCTGCCTCCTTACCTGTTGCAATGATCCTTATCCAGCTGATGATAGTGGCAGTTCACCTGGTGCGCATTAACCGGGTCCACCAGCAGGTTACCAAACGGTATGAAATGCTGGAAAAATCCGCAAAGCTGCTTTCATTCATTCAGGACGAGGCATTTTCTACTCCATTCCTGATCTCTCTTCAAAAAACCCTGAATCAGGATGGAAATTCAGCTGCCGATCAGATTCAACGGTTAGCGCGGATCATCCATCGGTTCGACAGGCGTTTGGATATGATCATTGGTGTATTGCTCAATGGCCTTCTTTTATGGGATATCCATTGTGTTATCGCATTGGATAGATGGAGAAGTGAATCATGTAACGGAATCCCTTCATGGTTTACAGCTGTAAATGAGGTCGATGCCTTAATCAGTCTCTCCTCTTTTTCCTACAATAATCCGGATTACCCATTCCCGGAAATCAGACCAAATCAAGTCCTCCATTCAAAGAAACTGGGCCATCCGTTAATTCGCCGGGCAGAGCGGGTATCTAATGATTTCCAGTTGGAGAATGAGGGGATACTGGTCATTCTAACCGGGCCCAACATGGCCGGGAAAAGCACCTTTTTAAGAACGGTTGGGATAAACCTTATTCTGGGAATGATTGGAGCACCCGTTTGTGCGCATGAATTCCTCTTCACTCCGGTAAAGATATATTCCAGTATGAGGACCAGTGATTCCCTTCAGAAGAATGAATCCTATTTTTATGCTGAGCTCCGACGCTTGAAGATCCTCAAAGAGAGCCTGATGAAAAAGGAAAAAATCCTTATTCTCCTGGATGAAATATTGAAAGGGACCAATTCACAGGACAAGCATGCAGGGTCCATCATGTTTATTAAACAGCTCATCAAACTGAAAGGAACCGGTTTGATTGCAACCCATGATGTGGAACTGGGCAACCTGGAAAATGAGTACCCTGATCAGATCTCCAATAAATGCTTTGAAGTGGAGATCAATGGAGACCAGATTTCGTTCGACTATATCCTGCGGAAAGGGCTCACACAAAAAATGAATGCTGCCCACCTGATGAAGCAGATGGGCATTGTCTGAGCAGGTTAATCACCCTGAAATCCCTGTGTTTTTTGGTTTTTCCGGTAAATTTTCAACAACAAATAATTTCCAGGCTGATCAAATAACGATCAGTTTGTCAGTTAGTTAATGAAAAGCAAGCTCAAATGCCGGAGTTTTCAGGCTGTTCCTTGCTTTTGCTTTTGTTGAAAAGTCGCTTCATTCTCCTCTTTTCCTTTTTATATATTTGCAAAAATTCGAATGACCCATGACGGCGACTTACTCGGAAGAGACGATAAAAACCCTCGATTGGCGTGAACATATCCGGAAAAGACCGGGAATGTATATTGGTAAATTGGGGGATGGTACATCCAAGGACGATGGAATTTACATCCTGTTGAAGGAGACGTTTGATAATTCCATTGATGAGTACCTGATGGGGCATGGAAAGCACATTGATGTGACAATCGAGGAGAAAAAAGTAATGGTAAGAGATTATGGCAGGGGGATACCGCTCGGGAAAGTGATGGATGTCGTTTCCAAAATGAATACCGGGGCAAAATACGATTCGAAAGTCTTTAAAAAGTCAGTCGGATTGAATGGAGTTGGTATCAAGGCTGTCAATGCACTTTCGGCAAATTTTACGCTGCAATCGGTCAGGGAAAAGAAGATAAAAGAGGTGGAATTTTCTGAAGGGAAATTGGTACGGGATGAAAAACTCAAGGATTGCGATCTGGATGATGGAACGATAGTTACGTTTGTACCCGATGAGAAAATGTTTGGTAACTACCACTACATTTCGGAATATGTCGAGACCATGATGCGGAACTACGTTTATCTCAATTCCGGATTGGTGGTTAATTTTAACGGGAGCCGTTTTCATTCGAAAAATGGCCTGCTTGATCTGTTGGAAGAAAACATGAGTGGCGAGGGGCTGTATGAGATCATTCACCTGAAGAACCATGATATTGAAATAGCTTTTACCCACGGTAACCAGTACGGTGAGGATTACTATAGTTTTGTAAATGGGCAACATACAACACAGGGAGGAACCCACCTGGCGGCATTCCGGGAAGCGCTTGTGAAAACCATGCGTGAGTTTTACAAAAAAGATTTTGATCCCTCCGATATTCGTGCCTCCATTATTGCTGCCATCAGCATAAAAGTGGAAGAACCGGTGTTTGAATCACAGACAAAGACAAAACTCGGATCAAAAGACATTGGTCCGGATGGCCCTTCCGTCCGGAATTTTATTACCGATTTCCTGAAAACGGCACTGGATAATTTTCTTCATAAAAACCCGGAAACCGCTGATATCATTTATAAAAAGATCCTTGATTCGGAGAAGGAGAGAAAAGCAATCTCCAGCATACAAAAAATCGCCAGGGAACGGGCAAAAAAAGCCAGCCTGCATAACAAGAAATTGAGAGACTGCAGGATCCATTATAACTCAAAGGACAACCGGCGACTCAACACCACGATCTTTATCACTGAAGGAGATTCTGCCAGCGGATCGATTACCAAATCAAGGGATGTTGAGACACAAGCTGTTTTCAGCCTGAAGGGTAAACCATTGAATACCTATGGGCTGACGAAAAAAATTGTTTATGAAAATGAGGAGTTTAATCTGCTTCAGGCAGCATTGAACATTGAAGATGGACTTGAAAACCTCAGGTATAATAATGTTGTGATCGCTACCGATGCCGATGTGGATGGCATGCACATACGGCTGCTCCTGATCACTTTCTTTCTGCAGTTTTTCCCTGACCTGGTAAAACATGGTCACCTCTATATCCTGCAAACACCGCTATTCCGCGTACGGAATAAGAAGGAAACCCTTTACTGTTACTCGGCGGAAGAGAAAGATGAGGCCATTCAAAAATTAGGCCCGAATCCTGAAATCACACGGTTCAAAGGATTGGGGGAAATATCACCGGATGAGTTCAAACATTTTATTGGTAAGGCCATGCGACTCGATCCGGTCCGTTTGAGAAGAGAGGATAATGTGGCAGGATTTTTAGAATTTTACATGGGGAAAAATACCCCCGACCGCCAGGAATTCATTATTGAAAACCTGCGGGTTGAGGAGGACCTTGTGGAACAGATCTGACAGAGATCTGCCCCATTTCGTAATGGCTGATAGAACAGGTTAACATTTTCATTATTGTCACTGCAGGAGCATGGAACATTTGGAATGGAGTGAAGAGGGTAACGATCAGGACCCGATATCATCTGACCCGGAAACAGGCAAGACAAAAAGTACAGACCTCTACAAGGTTCTGAACCTGTCAGGAATGTACCAGGATTGGTTCCTTGATTATGCTTCTTATGTGATCCTCGAACGAGCGGTTCCTCATTTGAATGACGGGCTCAAACCGGTTCAACGCAGGATACTGCACGCCATGAAACGGCTGGATGATGGCCGTTTTAACAAGGTTGCCAACATCATCGGCCATACCATGCAGTTCCATCCCCATGGAGATGCCTCCATTGGGGATGCCCTGGTTCAGTTAGGACAGCGTGATCTTCTCATCGAAACGCAGGGAAACTGGGGGAATATTCTGACCGGAGATGGTGCAGCAGCAGCCCGGTATATCGAAGCCCGGCTCTCCAAATTCGCGAATGATGTCGTTTTTAATCCCAAAACAACCGAATGGAAACTTTCCTACGATGGCAGGAACAAAGAACCGGTAACCCTGCCCGTGAAATTCCCGCTCCTGCTTGCCCAGGGAATTGAGGGAATTGCAGTCGGCCTTGCTTCGAAAATACTGCCCCATAATTTCAATGAACTGATCGATGCCGTAATTCTTCACCTTCAGGATAAGCCGTTTGAAATCTTCCCCGATTTTCCTACCGGGGGACTTGCCGACTTCACCCGGTATAATGATGGACTCCGGGGAGGCCAGATCCGGGTCAGGGCAAAGATTTCAAAAGTCGATAAAAAAACACTGGTGATCACCGAAATACCCTTTGGCAAAACCACAGTTAGCCTGATTGAATCGATCATTAAAGCCAGTGAAAGAGGAAAAATCAAGATTAAGAAAATCGATGATAATACTGCAGAGAACGTCGAGATCCTGGTTCATCTGGCACCCGGTGTATCTTCCGATAAAACCATCGACGCCCTGTTTGCCTTTACCGACTGCGAAATCTCGATCTCACCCAATTCATGTGTGATCGATGAGGAGAAACCCAACTTCATGGGAGTAAGTGATATGCTGAAACGATCAGCCCGGAGTACCGTCGACCTGTTGACCCTTGAACTTGAGATCAGGAAGAAAGAGCTCCAGGATGCCTGGCATCAATCCTCCCTTGAAAAGATATTTATTGAAAACAGAATATACCAGAGCATTGAGCAGTGTGAAACATGGGAATCAATTATCGAAACAATAGACCAGGGACTTGAACCATTTAAAAAATTGTTATCAAGGGATGTAACCAGGGATGATATCATCCGGTTAACTGAAATAAAAATTAAACGGATCTCGAAATACGACTCAAAGAAAGCGGATGAACATATTCTGGAGATTGAAGCTGAAATTGAGGAGGTGAACAATCACCTGGCTAACATCATTTCCTATACCATTAATTATTTCAGGCAAATTAAAAAGAAGCACGGGAAAGGCCGGGAGAGAAGAACAGAGATCAAAAATTTTGATACGATCGTAGCAACAAAAGTTGTTGCCAACAATGCCAGGTTATACGTTAACCGGGAGGAAGGTTTTGCCGGAACCTCACTGAAAAAGGACGAATATGTGTGTGATTGTTCTGATATTGATGAGATTATCGTTTTCCTCCGTGATGGCAGATATATGATTGCCAAAATTGCCGATAAGCAATTTATCGGGAAAAACATCATTCATATTGCCGTCTTCAAGAAAAATGACAACCGTACGATCTATAATGTGGTATACCGTGATGGTAGAAATGGGAATGTGGTGGTTAAGCGTGCCGCAGTAACCGGCGTTACACGAGATAAAGAATACCATATCACACGGGGGAAGGCAGATTCGAAAATCCTCTATTTCAGTGCTAACCCCAATGGAGAAGCCGAGATCATTAAGGTCCATCTGAAACCAAAACCCAGGTTGAAAAACCTGACCTTCGAATTTGATTTCTCTGAGCTTGCGATCAAAGGAAGGGATGCGATGGGAAATATTCTGAGCAAAAAACCGGTATTGAAAATAACCCTGAAAGAGAGGGGTTTATCCACCCTGGGCGGACGCAAAATATGGTTCGATGAAGATGTTAACCGCCTGAATGCAGATAGCAGAGGCAGGTTCCTTGGAGAATTCAGCGCCAATGATAAAATCCTGGTCATTACAAAAACAGGAACATTCAGGCTCTCTAATTTTGACCTGGCAAACCACTATGAAGACGATATCCTGGTGCTGGAGAAATTTGATACATCAAAAGTCTATTCCGCCATTTATTTTGATGGTAAATTGAACTATTACTACGTGAAACGGTTCACCATCGAACCAGCTGAGAAACCCCTGAGCTTCATCAATGGACATCTGGAATCCCGTCTGGTTAGCCTTACCGAAGTAGAATATCCGCGCTTCGAAATTGAATTCGGCGGGAAAAATAAAAACAGAGAACCTGAAATTATCGAGGTGGCAGAGTTTATCGGTATAAAAAGTTATAAGGCAAAAGGAAAACGACTGACCAATTATCATGTGGAGAACATAAAAGAACTGGAGCCTGTCGTGAAGAAAGAGGGTGTGATCCCGGAAGAAAAGGATGAAGAACAGGGAAATAAAAAGGACGATATACTCCTGGAGCTTGACGATGAGAACGGTCAGATGAGACTGGATCTGAAATAGGAACACCCTTGAAGATATTCCTGATTGGTTTTATGGGCAGCGGAAAGTCGACGGCGGGTAAGAAACTCGCCGGAAGGCTGGGTTATCAATTTATTGATCTGGATGAGTACATCGAAAAGATGACCGGTATGACAGTCTCTTCTATCTTTTCTTCAAAGGGAGAACACGCCTTTCGGAAATTGGAAAAAGAAGCATTGGATCAGATCGATCGGCTAACCAGGGTTGTCATAGCAACGGGAGGAGGCACACCCTGCTTCTCAGACAATATGGATTTCATGAACAAATCGGGGCAGACAGTGTATCTCAAAATCCCGGTGAAAAAACTGATTGAACGGCTTCAGCATGAAAAGGAGCACAGGCCACTGATATGCGGGAAAAGTGATGAAGAGCTGGATCGGTATGTCAGGGATGAATTGAAAGAGCGGGAAGTCTATTATCGAAAAGCACAAACCATGATTCACGGCGATCCATTGAACCTGGAACCATTACTCACCCGTCACCGGTGATTTCTTCTTGAATTCATAATCCGGATCAATCTTCAGGTATTTGGATAAAAACCGGGTACCAATATAAAAAGGAATGGTATCAAGCAGGGCAGATGTCATTTTAAAAACGTAGTTGGAGAGGATAAGGATAATGACAGCATGCACGGCTTTTTCACCTGGATGTATGGAGATGGCATCGTGTGCCCAGAGATAGGTGATTGTAACCACTGCAATGGAGTCAACCATCTGACTGGTAAGGGTTGATCCATTATTCCTCAACCATAACATCTTCCCTTGAGTCATTTTTCGCAAACGGTGAAAAATGTGAACATCAATGAATTGGGCAGCTAAATAAGCCAGCATGGAGGCAATGGTTGCACCGAATGTCCACTTTCTTATCTGGAAAAAAGTCCTGACTTCAATGTCAACCGGAAGCCCATCGGGAGCCATTTCAGGATGAGGTGGTAATATACCCCCCAACCATAAAATGAACAAAACCCAAATGTTTAAAAACAATCCAACCCAAACAACCTTATTGGCCCTTCTTCTTCCATACAGCTCACTGATAAAGTCGGTACAAAGAAATGTGATGGGATAGGGAAGAACACCTATGAATACAATGAATGGAATGGTCTTTCCAAACAGGGTGAATGAAAGATCTATTTGCCGTGAGATTCCTAATATATTCAGGATGGCAAGTGTCCCAAGGAAAAAGCCGGAGAGAATGATAAATACAACTTCCCTCCGTTTGTTGGTCAGTTCATCTGTAGTGTCATCGTAGCCGAACATCCATATAAATATAGGTATTATTGCAGAATTCCGGCTTCAAAGTAAATAAATTTTATGAATAGGATAGTTACTATAGATAAACTCCCGGAAAAATGGTATAAGAAAAATTTTTGTGTCCTGTTTGCCTGT
This sequence comes from uncultured Rikenellaceae bacterium, assembly GCA_964481765.1. Lineage (GTDB taxonomy): Bacteria > Bacteroidota > Bacteroidia > Bacteroidales > VadinHA17. The sequence goes on from CAYZVJ010000010.1 coordinate 23,232, forward strand.
TCCTTTCAAACCCCAATCGGAATATTGTACCAAAATCTATTTTACCGGTGATAGCGATTGGATGATATAATTCTAATCAACAAATCCCCTGAAATTCTTGACTCCAATTCATATTTTGTGTTATCTTTATTCATTTTAATATCGGCAGATTATAAAAAACAGGGGCTATTTGCATCGTTAAACCGAAAAAAATTTAAAAATCATATGGCAGGTGGTATCTATAAGGCGCTTAATATTGAAGACAATGAAAGGGCCAGTGTTCTTATCCTGTTAACACAATCCATTTTTATCGGGATATTTTTCGGAGCGTTTGAGGTTGGAGCCACAGCACTCTTTCTCAATGAGTTTGAAGAGAAAATGATTGCAAATGCTTTTGCAGTCTCGGGTATGGTAGGCATAATCCTCACGTCCATCTATACAAAATTGCAGTCGGTAATTACGTTTAAACGGCTGGCGATTTTGAATCTGTTAACCATCGCAATTCTTACCGCTATTTTGAGGTATGGATTTGAGGTTTTGCCTGTCAGGTGGCTGGTCTTTGCCATTTTTGTGATGATGGGCCCCCTCAATATCATTGCACTGCTTGGTTTCTGGGGAACCGTTGGACGGCTATTTACCTTGCGACAGGGGAAACGACTTTTCGGTTTGATCGATACCGGTGGAATCCTCGGTATTATTCTCAGTAGCTACGCTGTTCCGGTTATTCTCGCTTTCCGGTTCCAAACAAAAGATATCCTGATCATCAGTGCCGGAAGCATTTTTATTGCTTTGATTTTCCAGTTTGTCATTGGAAGGAAATTTACACTCGACACCGTTTCAGAATCCAGCAGTGTGAAATCCAGGAAAAAGCTGTCGTTTTTCTCCCTGTTCAAAGACCGGTATATCACCATGATGTCGGTTTTTGTAGCCCTTTCCATGATCATGCTTTTTTTTGTTAGTTTCTCTTTCCTTGCGGCCACCCGTGAACAATATCCTGATCCCCGGGAGATGGCTTCGTTCCTGGGACTTTTCATGGGTACACTGATGATCTTTACATTGATCCTGAAGGCTTTTGTTTTCAGCTGGTTGATGAAGACCTATGGGTTAAAGATCGCCCTGGTGATTTCCGCTTTCCTGATGACGCTCTTTACCATCATTGCTTCACTGGTCGGAACATTCTTTGGTTATACGGCAGCATCTGAGGGATTTATGCTGTTCTTTATGATCATTGCATTGAGCCGGCTCTTCTCGAAAGCCCTCAAGGATTCTATTGAGGCACCATCATTTAAACTGTTATACCAATCACTTGATGAACAGATCCGATACGACGTGCAGGCCAGGGTAGACGGCACCATAAACGAATTGGCAGCATTGACGTCCGGTTTGATCCTGGCGGGGTTGGGAGCCCTTAGCTTTTTCAAACTGATCCATTTCTCCTATGTCCTGGTGGGAATCCTCATCATCTGGATCGTTGTCGCCCTGCGACTTTATAAGGAATATCGGGGATCCCTGCAAAATGCACTGGCATCATTTAAAACCCAGAGAACCGGGTCCATCCGAACCGGGGTCGATTATTCGAATTACCTTGAATCAACCTTTGAACAGAAAAAACCCGGTGCTATGATCCAGGGGATGAAAGTTATTAAGGAGATCAATCCATACCTCTATGATGAATTGTTACCTCAGGCATTGCATCACAAATCCGAGAAGGGTCGGAATTATATCGTTAAGTGGCTGAGAGAAGCCAATGACGGAACCATGTGGTTGAAAGCAGATGAAATCGTTTCGGAGTATGATCTGAAACTGGAGAAGGAACATCATAAAGAGATTTCAGGGAACGCCAGGGATTTTTACAAGGATGTTGATTCGATGAAACGAATAGATCAACTATTGCATTCGACGAGTCCGGAAGAGCGAATCAAAGGAGCAAAGTACCTCAGAACAATTCCCGATGGCCCCGATACAACTCTACTGGTTGCCCTGTTGAGGGATTTTGAGCCCCGCGTGAAAATCGAGGCGATCAAACTGGTGGAAGAGTTCACAAAAATCGAGCTGGCACCTACCCTGGTGGATCTCCTCTCATCCGACCTCTATGTGAACCATACCTACCATGCCCTGATCAGCCTCGGTGAAGAAGTCCTGGATGCATTGGACCTTTACTTCTATAAAACAGGAATTGAAGTTCAAACGTTGGTTCGGATTGTTCGCATATTTGGAAAAATTGGTGGAGAAAAAGCAATTCAATGCTTGCTGACTAAATTGGGGTATCACAAAAGAGAAGTTGTTCTTGAAACTGTGCGCTCCCTCAGATTATGTAATTACCGGTCAACAGAAGCGGACTTGATCCGTTTAAACCAGGTGTTGGAAAATGTGATAGAAACCACCGCATGGAACATCACTGCATCAGCCAGCATAGTGGAAGAAGAGGTGGGAACTGACCTCAAAGAAGCCATTCAGGAAGAACTCAACTCAAATTTTGACCTGATTTTTGAACTGTTAAGCTTGTCCTACGAACCCCAATCCATTTTCCAGATCAGGGAAAACCTGGAAAGCGGAACATCCGAAGGAGTCAATTTTGCCCTCGAGCTGCTGGACCTGGTGGTGGCTGAAGAATTGAAACCACGGTTATTCCCTCTGCTGGATGACATTTCAATGGAAGAGAAAATAAAATTGTTGCAAGACTTCTTACCACTGCAGAAAATGGATTCCCGGGATTTAGTCTATGCCATCATAAACCGGGACTACAATAAAGTGAATAACTGGACCAAGGCTTGTGCCATTAAAGCATTCTGGAATCTTAACCTGAAAGAGATAAAAGATGACCTGATCGCACAATTGTTTAATCCCGACCCGTTACTTCAGGGAATTGCAGCAAGGTTGATTTACAAAACAGATCCGGTCAAATACGAAGAGGTCCTCTCAAGACTTCCGGAAGAGACACGGGATGATCTGAACAAGATTATTGAACGAGAGAGCGATGAACACCACCTGCTCTTCTCCAAAATCCAGTATTTCAGGAACTCACCCCATTTCAAACAGATACCAGGTATTGAACTGTATTACCTGGCCCGGAAGTTTGAAATGATTTCATATACGGCGGATGAGAAAATACCGAGTGACGAAGTCATCACAAAAGATCTTTATCTCTGGATCGTTGCAGGAGCAATTGAAATAAAATCGGATGATGGAACCCTGCAAAAACTCGGTCCAAACGATGTTTTATGCAACTTTAGCGATGACGATTTTAATCTGTCAGATTGCACTATACAAAGCATGGAAGAAACCATTTGCTATCGACTGGAAGAAGGTAACCTTGGACTTTTACTCTTTGATTACCCGGATATTGCACAGGTATTCCTGGAACTGACAACCATACATGTTTAACTATATACTGAGATAAACACCTGAATGAATCTTTTATAGAATCTTTTTAAACAAGTACCAGCAGCATGGCCAAGAAAAAAACCACGATATTTAAACAACTCATCTTTAATGTTGTCATCCCGGTCATTACTGCATTAATGGTACTGGGTGCCTTTAACTATTACCACACCCAGAAAATCCTTGAAGAATCAAGTACCAGCAAAAACAACATCATCTCCGATGGAATACAAAAAGTGCTGGAATTCCAGGATAATGCGTTCGAACTCATGGAGGTCCACCTGGCACCCATCATGGAGGAATATAGTTCAATCCTGGTTAACGAAGTATTTCGCAATACAGAAAACATTGAAAGTGCTGATCTGGATCAGGTCCGCAGGGAGTTGGGTATGGATCCTGATTATGCTGATATTTATATCATTAACCAGGAAGGTACCATCATCAATACAACATTCGAAAAAGACCGGGGCCTTAATCTGTTCGGGTTTGGTGAAGAGCACAAACAGTTCCTGATCAACGTGATGGAAGGAGGTACATTCGTGAATGAGCGATTTGCTATTGAAGACCAAACCAAGCGCCCAAAGAAATATACTTACCAGCCGACTCTCGACGGAAAATACATCATCCAGATCGGATTCTATTCAGAACAAGCCGATGAAATCATTAGTTTAATTGAAGAGGCAAAATCAGAGATCATTACAAAACAGGAAAGCATTGTGGATGTGGAACTCTTTTATATGGCAGATGATCCTTTTTCACTGAATGTAAATGCTGAACAATACTATCCTGAACTACTGCTGGAACTGTTTCATAACAGGGATGTCGATAACTGGGTAGTCCGGGAAGGAGAGAACAACCTGAGTTACCGCTACCTTTATCTGGAACGGGAGAATTCAGACCTCTACCAGGGATCGGTCATACGGATCATCTCCGATCACTCGGGTGAAATAGCCTTGCTCAGACGGGAGGCAATTAAGTTCCTGGTAATTTTTGGAATTACAATCCTGGTTGTTCTTTTACTGATCTACCGTAAGACCAAAGTCGTTGTATTCCCCGTAAAAAAACTGGCGGAAAACGTTGTCCGGATCACTCATGGCCACCTGCATGAACGGGCTGAGGTGATCGGTAATAATGAAATTACCAGCCTCTCCATAGAGTTCAATAAAATGATCGCCCAGCTGGAGAGTTATACAAATGAACTGGAGCAGAAAGTGAAGGAAAGGACAGCCGAGATACAACAGCAGAAAGAGGAGATTGAAGCCCAGCGGGATTCCATCCAGGAACAGAAAATGAAGATCGAAATACAGAATGAAATGATATTGGATAGTATCCACTATGCAAAACGGATACAGACTGCCATATTACCCCCGGAGGATTTTGTACAATCGTTGTTTAATAACATGTTTATTCTATATAGACCAAAAGATATTGTCAGCGGCGATTTCTACTGGCTGGCTAAAGAAGATGGATTGATCTTTGTAGCTGCTGTGGATTGTACCGGTCATGGTGTACCTGGGGCATTCATGTCCATCGTTGGCAGCAATCAGCTCAATTATGCTTTGAATGTTAAAAATGCCCGTACTGCTGGCAGGATGCTGGAGGAATTAAACGAAGGAGTTGCCGGCACCCTGAGAGAAAAAGGGGGGCCGGGTGACGTGAAAGATGGTATGGATATGGCACTATGTGTAATTGACCCGCAAAGGAAGAAGCTACACTTTGCCGGAGCATATAATCCGCTGATCCTGATCCGTAACAATGAGCTTATCCTGTACAAGGGGGATAAAATCCCCATTGGTTCCGTGGAAGGAGATGTAATGCCGGAATTTACCGATCATGAAATCGATATCGTTGAGGGAGATTGCCTGTATATGTTCTCCGATGGCTATCCGGACCAGTTTGGCGGTCCTGAGGGGAGAAAATTTATGTCAAAACGATTCAGGGAAGTACTCTTTGAGATACATGGGAAATCAATGACGGAACAGAAACAGATACTGGACCAAACACTGAACGATTGGATGGGTGAGTTTGAACAGGTCGATGATATCCTCGTAATGGGGATTAAAATGTAAGAATCTTGTTTCATCTAAAGTTTTGTATCTTATTCAAATAAATCCCTGGCGCACGGTAACTGTACATTCTGATTCCGATAAAACGATCATACATGGAAAAGAAACTTGAAATATCAATCCTGATTCCAGAATCACTGGATCAACTCCCGGAAAATCTGCAAAATTGGATCTATAGCTTTGCTAGCTACCTGGGTATCTTGTTGGACCGGATTCTCCCTGATCAGACCCGTATCTCTATTGAAGAAAAGCTATCAAAAGCCGATGATGACAAGATGGTTATTTTACTGCTATCACCCGATTTTAGTGCTAAAAGCGAGGTTATAAAAACCGTTCAGCATATCTCTGATCGGGATAATAAACAAACCACTGAATCGGGTGTAACGATCCAGAGGATCTTTAAGGTTTGCCTCCTTCCTGTCGCATCCGAACTTCAGCCTGAATTCATACGGAATTATACCGATTACCAGATATGCGAAACGGCGATGAATATTGAGGAGATCTCTTTTGATACCGGTATTAAAAGTTCCATCTGGCCAGTACTGGTTGATCTTGCCTATGATATTTCCCGTTCCGTTATGGGTATGATGGATTTGAAAATGGGCAAACCGAAAGATGTTACCGGACCCACCATCTTTCTTGCCGAAGTGCATCCGGAACAGAAAGATAACCGGGATGCCCTCAAACGTGAATTGATACAGTTCGGTTATACCGTGGTTCCATATCGTCACCTTTCGGGTAAAGCAGCGGAGATTGAAGCAAGCGTAAACGAATTGTTGAAAAAAGCCTCGCTTGCTATACACATTGTGGGTAATGAATACGGCGATCCCCTTGCCGGCTCGGAGTATTCACTCGTTGATCTCCAACTCAGGCTATCGTCAGCTTTTGGCGGTTCATCGGAAACAGAGGCTGATTTTCAACGCATCATTTGGTTCCCCCCCGATCTGAAACCAGCCGATGATAAACAAAAACAATATATTGAAAAACTGGTGCGGCAGGAAGAAACATTGAAGATCGCAGAGATTGTACAAACACCCCTGGAGCTGCTCAAATCAATTGTTCGAAGAAGAATATCAAAAAAAGATGATGAATCAGACAAGGCTGGTAAAATTACCCTGCCTGAAAAACCATTCGTCTATCTGATATATGAAAAAGAATATGAGAAAGAAGTGGAGCCGGTATTATCCTGGTTCCAGGAAAAGAAGATTGATATCATCTGGACAGGTATGGTAGCTTCAACCGAAAATGTCGTGAGCTTGCATCATCTTTATCTGGCAAATTGCTCCGGGGTCCTGATCCACTATACCGGAGATAATATCCCCTGGATCAGCAGTAAAATGAAGGACTTGCTTAAAGCCCCTGGCTTTGGAAGAACTGAACCCATCAAGGCAATGGCTGTGATGGTTCAAAATGGTGATGAATTCAAATCCACGATTTCTAATCTCGATATTATTCCCTTACAGAAAGGGACAACAGCAGTAAATTTTGATAAATTCCTGGAAAAAATCAATCAATAAAATGAGCGAATCAAACAATCAAACAAAAAAGGAAAAGAATCAGCAGCGGATAGGAAACCCCTTTCCCGGTCTGCGTCCTTTCAGCATTGATGAGAGCCATCTGTTTTTTGGCAGGGAAGGTCAGAGCGAGGAAGTCCTGAAAAAACTGGCAGATAACAGGTTCGTCGCCGTCATCGGTGCGTCAGGAAGCGGAAAATCATCGTTGATCTATTGCGGACTGGTTCCGATTTTGTATGGTGGATTTATTACCCAGGCAGGATCCAGGTGGAAAATCATTACGTCAAGGCCCGGGAATGATCCCATCCATAACCTGGCAGAATCATTCGTCAACACACCATCAGAAGAGGTTGAAGACCCGGATGTGCAGGTCTCAATGACAAAGGCGATCCTTCACAGAAGCTCATTGGGACTGGTGGAATGTGTGAAACAACTCAATTTATCACCGGATGAAAACATCCTGATATTGATCGACCAGTTTGAAGAGCTGTTCCGGTTTAAATCCAGCAGAGAGGATCATTTGACCTTTAATGAGTCGGAAGCATTCGTGAAACTGTTGGTTGAAGCTGTAGAACAACGGGAAACACCGATTTATGTGGTACTTACCATGAGGTCCGATTTTATCGGAGAATGTTCCCAGTTCCAGGAACTTACCGAGGAGATCAACAGCAGCAACTACCTTGTTCCACAGATGACACGGGAAGATTTCAGGGCTGCCATTGAAGGACCGGTGGCTGTGGGAGGCGCTACCATTGAGAAAGCCCTGGTTCAGCAACTGCTGAATGAAGTGGGTGACGATCCGGACCAGCTGCCCATTCTCCAACATTCATTAATGCGTACCTGGGAATACTGGGAACAGCTGAATGATCCCGACAAATCGATCAGTTTGAGCGACTATGAAGCCATTGGCAAAATGGAAAAAGCACTCTCCGAACATGCGAATGAAGCATTCGATGAGCTCAATGCCGGCGGGAAAAGAGTGTGTGAGAGCATGTTTAAAACACTGACCGAGAAAGGAACGGATAACCGCGGTATCCGCCACCCCACCCGGGTTGAAGTCCTTGCTGCAATATCAAAATCTTCTGTGGAAGAGGTGATCGAAGTAGCTGAAAAATTCCGGTCGAGGGGAAGATCTTTCCTGGCACCAGCACCCCAGATACCACTCCATAAGGATTCTGTAATAGATCTTTCACACGAAAGCCTGATGAGGATCTGGAACAAACTGAAAGTCTGGGTTGAAGAGGAGGGGCAGGCCATCCAGATGTACTCAAGATTAGCCGATGCATCGGGGATGTACCAGGAAGGAAAAACCGGACTGTGGAGACCTCCGGACCTTCAGCTGGCCCTTAACTGGCGAAAGAAACAACAACCTACACTTACCTGGGCAGAACGGTATAACCCGGCTTTCGAACGGGCAATAGTCTACCTGGAAACCAGCGAGAAAGAGTATGTTGCAGAGGAAGAGAATAAAATCCGGATGCAGAAAAGAGCCCTGAGAAGAACACGGATTACTGCCGTTATCCTGGGTACAGCTGCCATCATCTCTCTCGGATTCATGCTCTATGCTGTGATACAGCAAAGGGAAGCAACTAAACAAAAACTGGCGGCAGAGACCAATTTCCAGCTGGCAGAGGAAAACAGGCTTGAAGCAGAAAAGAATGCCAAAGAAGCAACCGATAACATGACGCTGGCACAGCGAAATGAGATGGAAGCAACCAGACAGAGAAATGCAGCCGATAGCGCTTCCCGGGTAGCCATAGCAAACGAGAAGGAAGCCACCATGCAACGTAACCTTGCAGTGAAGAATGAAAAGGAAGCCACCGAGCAGAGAAACCTGGCACAGGAAAATGAAAAACGAGCCATCGCAGGAGAAGAATTGGCAGTGGAGAATGCAGAGGAAGCGTATCGCAACAGGTTGCTTTCCATTGCCCAGGCGATGTCTGTAAAATCACTTCAGGTTGACCAGGACCTGGACCTGAAATGCCTGCTGGCTTACCAGGCATACAAGTTTAACCAGGAATATGGAGGATTACCATATAATGCAGATATCTATCTTGGGCTGTATAACGCCTTGAAAGTGAAAAATAAAGAATCCTATATACAATTTAAGGGTCACGATGATAATGTGAATTCAATTCAATTCGTGCCGGGGAGTTCTGAATTCTATTCTGTTGACAGTGAGGGTCGATTATTGCATTTTGACCTGAATGATCCGGATAGAAACTTTCCAGTCCTGAGCGATAGCGGTACAGTTGTCAAAGATCTGGCTATCAGTTCAGATGGGAAATGGCTGGCATGTGCAACCTGGACCGGAATCCGGCTGTACGATCTTTCATCAAGAGGCACTCCAATGAAAAGGCTCAGGGGGCATACCGGAGAAGTGCTGACAGTGAACTTTTTGCCCGGAACGAATCAATTGGTAACTTCAGGCAGTGACAGGAAATTGCTGCTCTGGGATGTGGCTGCTGAAACCAACACAGCAATTCCCAACCAACAGACCACGGTACAGGATCTGGCTGTATCATCCAACGGAAGGATAATTGCTGCGGCAACCAAGGAGGGGAAACTCCTGCTCTGGAACCAGTGGACCCGGGTCCCGGATGAACCCGTACTCATTTATCAGGAGGCCAGAAACCAGGTTTCTGCCGTATGTTTCAGCAACGATGGATCAGTTCTTGTATCCGGTGACCAGCAGGGAAATGTGAAAATCTGGGATATCGGCAAAAGAGCGCTGATACAGACCCTTCGTGGCCATGTCGCCCTGATTGAAGATGTTGAATACAGTCCGGATGACAGCCAGCTGGCAAGCGTTGGACGGGACGGGACGATTCAGATCTGGGAAACAAAAAACCTGTTTGATCAACCCATTGTGATCAAAGATAGTGAAGGATGGGTTTATTGTGTAGCATTCAGTCCCGATGGCAAATCGTTTGTTGCCGGTTCCAGCGGGAGCCTGGTAGCAAGACCTACAAGATCCGAGGATATGGTAGTGAATATGTGTAGCCTGATCCAACGTAATTTCTCAACGATCGAATGGGCCAATTATGTCGGTGATATCACCTATGTTGAAACATGTACTATTACAACAGCAAGCCAAAGTGATAATAATGAATAATTCTATTGGTATGGCAAGAAATACAGTTATCCTATCGATCATTCTCTTTACGGTTGTTACCCTTCAGGCTAACAGTCAGTCAGAGGAATGTGTAATTCAGCTTCAGGAGGCCGAACGATTATATACCCTGGGCCAGGTTGAAGGAATACCCCAAATGCTTGAGGATTGCATTGCAGAAGGCTTTAACAAAGAGGAACGCCTGCAAGCCTATAAATTGATTATTTTAACCTACCTGACGGATGATAACATGAGAAAGGCTGATTCGGCAATGGTGGATTTTTTGAAACGGTATCCTGAATATGAAATTAACGTGGCCGACCCTGCAGAATTCGTTTACCTGAAAAACTCCTATAAGACAATTCCTTCGTTTTCCATAGGGGTGATTGGTGGTACAAACTTCACTTTTCCCTATTCTGTCGAACAATTTGGTGTACATAACCTGGAAAGCGCTTCCGGAAATTATACCACTGCTCCTGGTTTCCAGGCAGGATTGAGCGTTATAAAATACCTTACACCGAGGTTCGACCTGAACCTGGAAATCATGTTTCAGCAGTCGATGTATAATTATACCCTTACACCAAAAAAGCTGACCAGCACATTTGATCCGAATTATAAGGTTGAAATTTTTGAAACCATGACCATGCTATCGTTTCCTTTTTCCTTCACGGTTGATCTGACGAAAGGGAAATGGAAACCTTATTTGCGTGCCGGTATTGTGGGAACATACTACCTGGGTTCATCGATCGACGCCAAGAGATATTATCCGGATGGATCATTGGATGTGGTATCGGGAGAAAATATTTCGACCGCCGATATGAGTTACCGTTCCGAACTTAACTTTTATGCACAGGCTGGTGCCGGACTGAAATTCGATTATACCGGTAAAGGATATTTCTTACTTGATACACGGTTTCTTGCAGGATTTACTAAATATGTAAATGCAGAAAACCGTCTCGATCCTCATAGCGACCTGATTTTCAGATATAGATATACGGATGATGACATGTATATTAATACGTTGTATATCTCATTGGGCTGGATATACCCCATTTATGTTTCGAAAAAGCAACCAAATTTTAACTGATTTAGTCTACCTAAAAGAGCTCCTGCCATGAAAAGAAACTATTTGGCTATTTTAACCATAATCACCCTCTGCATTGGTTGTTCAGAGGAAACCATAAATAAAGGTCAGTCAGAAGCATTCATCAAGTTTTTTGGGAATTCACTGGTGGATGAGGGAAACGACGTGAAACAGTTGACCGATGGTGGATACATCGTGATCGGAACCTCAACCACCCTGTCCGGTAATTCAGATATAGCACTGATCAGAACGGATAAATATGGTAACGAACAATGGTCAGTTTATTTTGGTGGACCGGGAAATGATGAGGGAAACAGTATCCAGGTAACAGGGGATGGCGGATTTATCCTGGTTGGTTCCTGGTTCGATAACGTGGCCGGTACAACAGACCTCTACATGATTAAAACGGACAACCTGGGGAGTGCCCAGTGGGAGAAGAAGATCACTAAAGCAGGAAACCAGGCCGGAAACTCCGTCCTTGAATTGAGCGATGGATACATTATGACCGGCAAGAGCGATCAATACGGAAATGATGATATAATCGTGGTGCGGACCACCACAACAGGTGGGATTCTTGAAGATGATAAATCCTGGTATGCCACCCGGGGCTATGGGATTTCAGATGTTGGAAACCAGATCATTAAGGTCCCCGATGAAAATGAATTTATCGTGATTGGCACAACCAGCCTGGAAGATCCGGGGCAGGGATTGCTCAATTCAAATATCATTACCATTCATATTACCGGCAATGGTGTTGGATGGTCAAATGTGATCTTTGGTGGCAGTGGAAATGATCTTGGTGAATCAATACAACATATCCAGAGCAATGAATATATCATGGCAGGTACCCTGGATGATGGCGCAAACTCAAAAATGTTCATTCAGAAACTAAAACTCATTAATGAAGATATTTCAAAATTCTGGAGTGCTCCTGCTACATTTATTGAAACGACAGGAAAAAGTTCGGGAAAATCCGTTCAGGTGACTCCCGATGGAGGATTTGCTGTACTGGGTTCAGTGATCACTTCTCCTGGTAATTCTGATTTCTATCTGGCATTAACAGATCCCTCGGGAGCCGTTCTGGCTGGCGAAACAATGACCTTTGGCGGAACAGGAAACGAATTCGGAATCTCACTGCAACAAACGGCTGATGGTGGTTTCATTATGGTCGGATCAACCGGTATACCCGAAGATAATAACAGCGAGATTGCCCTGATAAAAACCAATGAAACGGGCAAACTTTATTAGACTATGGAAGCCTTCCTTATGATAAACTGAATAATGAAAAAGCTATGAGAAAAATTATACCCACAATGGTTTTGTTCCTTTGTACCCTCTCAGGGTATCTCTCCGCACAGTCTATTGCCTTGACGTTCGACGGAACAATAACCGAAGCAGCTGAAAATACCGAAGTGATAACCGTTACGCTTTCTGCCGCAACCTTTGAAGATCCCATTAATGACGGCAATATTACCGTTACCAATCTGCCGGGTGGTGTGAATTATACCATTACGCGGGAGAACGACACGGAACTTTCCATTACCCTGACCAGCAACAGGAGTAAAGACTATGATACAGATATTACTGATCTGACAGTTTCTATTCCGGATAGTGAAATTGATGGGTATACCGGTTCACCACTCGAAGCCAGTTCAGGTGTGACGTTTACTGCAGATAACGATACAGAAAGCCTGAACGTCTCTTCTGACGGATCAATTACGGAAGGAAGTGAAAACGGTGAGGTTATCACCGTTACAATTACAGGCGGCACATTTGCAGATCCTGTAACTGCAGACAGCTGGACCCTGACCAATCTGCCTGCCGGTGTATCAAAAGGAACTGTCTCTCTTTCAAATTCTACTACCGTTGAGATTACACTGTCAGGTAACCGCACACAGGATTATGATACCGATATTACCAACATCGGACTTACTGTTTTGGAAGCAGAAGTGGACGATACAACCGGTGCCGATTTTACGTTTTCAAATATTGCTACATTAACGGCAACGGATGATACTGAATCGTTGTCCATGGCAGACGATGGCACTCTCAATGAAGGATCTGAAGATGCGGAAGTCATTACAGTAACCCTTACCGGAGGTACATTTGTCGATCCGATAACTCCGGGCAACTGGACACTCGCTAACCTGCCCCGTTTGGTTACCAAGGGTGCAGTAACAAGAACAGGTCCTACTACCGTAACCATTGCCCTGAGCGGCAATAGGGGAGATGATTATGATACCAATATTACCGATCTGACCTTAACTGTTGATGACGCGGAAATAAATGATACCACAGGTGCAGATTTTGTAGTTAGTACCGGTGTTACATTTCTTGCAAACAACGATGATGAAAGCATCTCCATGGCCGACGATGGTGAGATCCTTGAAGGATCCGAAAATGGGGAAATCATTACAGTAACGCTTTCCGGTGGTACCTTTGTCGAGACGTTGACACCGGCGGACTGGACACTAACCAATCTTCCACATGCGGTAACGAAAGGAACCGTTACCAGAACAGGATCCACATCCGCAACCATTACCCTTTCCGGAAACAGGAACGTCGATTACTCCTCCGATATCACTGACCTTACGCTGACCATAGCATCCACGGAAATAAATGATACATCCGGTGGACCGGGACTCACGGTGAACACAGGCGTTACGTTTACTGCTCTGGATGAACCAACAGCGACATTGACTACTGAGACAGTTAATATATGCTCAGGAGATACCTATGATCTGACTGTAACAGTAAGCGGAGGCCAGTCTCCATGGGATATTAAGTACCAGAAACCGGATATGAGTATCGTTTCCTTAACAAATAAACCTTCCTCTTTTACCATCAACGTGTCCGATCCTGGAACCTACGTGCTTACTGAAGTAAAAGATGACAACGGTGTATTGGGTAATTACTCCGGAACCGCTACTATAAACGTCAATCCATTACCGACACCATCCATTGATGGGCCTGACGAGACCTGCAATGGAGCGATTGAGGTATATCACGCTGTTGGAACCGCAGGAAGTACGTATTCGTGGGGGGATTTTGATGACGGCACGCCGGTTGGGTCCACAACGCTGGATACTTTAGAAATGCAGTGGACCTGGGATAATGCTAAAGATGTTGGGGAACTTACATTAACCGAAACTACGGATATGGGTTGTTCCGCTACAACAAGCACCTTCAATGTTACACTCAATGATCATCTGAGTAAACCAACCATAAACACAACACCAACCGGTGGACTGCATGAATTTTGTGAAGGATACACACTCACACTCAGGTGTCAGGAATCTTCCACCGGGTATCTATGGAGTAACGATATCTCCACCCGGAATACTACCGTTTCTGAATCGGGTGATTACACCGTCCGGAGGATCGGCTCAAATGGATGTTACAGCGAGCCATCAGATCCCTATACTGTAACAAAAAATCCGAAACCGATTGCTACCATTGCTGTGCAGGGAGACAACTCGATTTGCGTGGATGAAACCGGGACATGGAGAGTCTCTTTGTTCCAGGGGACAAATCCCATAACAGTAAATTATACCGGACCAACACCCGGAAACGAAACCACCAGTGCAAGCTATTTCGATATAACAGACAGCCACAGTTCGGCCACAACGATGACATACACCATTACATCTGTGACAGATTCTAAAAGTTGTAGTGGACAGATACTCGCTCCCAGTGCCTCAATTACCGTGAATGATTTACCGAATGTTACTTTTACTCCTCCGAACACAGATTTTCTGAATACCGATGCTGATGTGGAACTTACCGGTGGAAGCCCTGCCGGAGGAATTTATTCCGGTGATGCAGTATGGAATGGAGACTTCCATCCTTCTGATGCGAGTACAACAAGCCCGAATGATGTTACCTATACCTATACAGATGTAAATGGATGTACCGATAGTAAAACGGTCCAGTTTGATGTGGTTGAGGCTCAGGGAGATTTTACCGCAGAACACGCATATGATAACGGGAGTGGAAATCTGATCTATTGCACATATACACCAATGGATACGCTTAACGGTACAGTCATTAATGGAAGGGAAGGTGGATATTTTGTAGGTCCTGGTATCATAGAAGAACCTACTCCCGATATGGCGTATTTTGACCCCGCTGCCGCAGGAGCAGGAGATCACGAGATTGCCTATTATTATTACGTTTATCTCGATCCCCCGGATACCACGCAATACAGCCAGGCCAAAATTATCAAAACCTTCAGGGTAGACTATGTAGGGGATAAATTTATGTCCGGATTGGATCTTGTATATTGTGCAAATGACGATTCGGTCAAGATTGATCTCCTGGGTAGCATTAACAATGAAGGTGTTCCTGGTTTTGAAGGGGTGGAACAGGTGACAGGACTGGGCGTTACCAATCCTTTCCCGGATATCTACTATTTCGATCCGAAGAAGGGAATAACCGGTCAAAGAACCGTATCCTACACCTATACGCGTGATTTTTCCCAATGCATCATCCATGACCAAAAAATCATAACAGTTAATCCGTTGCCCAGCCTCAGTTTTGAAATACTGGATAGTTGTATTTTTACCACCACAGGAACCGATTCCATATATTTTCTGAATACCTCACCCGATGCCCCCAGCGTGGTCACATGGGACTGGAATTTCGGAGATGGTAAAACCAGCGCGAAAGAGAGTCCGTGGCATGACTACAATTCGGTTGGAACAAAGCTAATTGTTCTGAAAGCAACCAATAATCTGGGTTGTACCGACCAGGTTCAGCAGATCCAGGAGTTCCAGGAGATATCGCGGGCACTGTTTGGATGGGAAAATGAATGCCTCGGAGACACCATGCATTTCATGTTCAAGTTTGGTGAAGTAGTGGGTAATGTTGTTTCCTGGAAATGGGATTTTGATGATGGAACACTATCCACGGACACAACTGTTTTCGGTCCATACCACAAATATGATCTGGCCAACAGTTATAATGTTGAGCTGAAGGTTGAAAACGATTTCGGCTGCAGGGATACGGTTACCCAGGTGGTTCCGGTCAGGCCCACCTTCCTGATTAATGCTGATAATCCCTATTTCGAAGATTTTGAAGCGGGAACAGGCGGATGGCTGACCGATGCAGACCCCGGATCAGCCAACAGCTGGGAGTTTGGGGAACCCTCCGGAACGATCATAAAGGATACACTAACAGGAGATGCCTGGGTGACCAGCCTTGGAGGACTTTACGTTGCGAATGAAAAATCCTACGTCGAAAGTCCCTGTTTTGACTTTTCCGAGATAGAGAAACCAATGGTCCGTATGGATGTTTGGGCACATACCGAGAACACCCGGGATGGAGCAGCAATACAGACCTCAACAGATGATGGAAAAACGTGGACAGTCCTGGGGTCTAACCTTGACGGAATAAACTGGTATAACTCTGCTTTGCTCACCGGCGAGCCAGGAGGACAACGATTGGGTTGGACGGGTACAACCCAGTCAGCATGGAAAGAAGCAAGGAACATGGTGGATCACTTGAAAGGAACTAAATTCAGAATGAGAGTGGCGTTTGGATCAGATGCCGTAGCAAGCAACTACGAAGGATTTGCCTTTGATAATGTGTGGGTCGGGGAAAGAACCAGAATGGTAGTCCTGGAGCATTTTACCAATTCTACCAGCGCTGCAAGCCTCGATGCAGATCCCTATGTGAATGCCATTACAGAACAAAATCCGGAAGAGGTGATCGATATTCAATACCATACCAGCTTCCCGGGTGATGATCCCAGAAATACCTATTTCCCGTCCGGACCAAGTTCCAGGACACTATACTACGGAGTGGCCCTGGTACCCTATTCAGTAATGGATGGAATATATACTTTCCAGGGTTTTGATGGAGAAACCGGAGAATATAACTGGAAGGAGGGGAATTTACTCAGAAATATACTGATAGATCCCTTAACCACGATCGATTTGAGCTCATCCTATCTTGTCGATAACAACATCTATGTGGAAGCTGAAGTTGGTCTGATCGATACAGCACTTTTAGAGGAGAACCTTACCCTGCACATTGCCATTGTGGAGAACGAATCAGCTGTCTATGAAAGTGTTTTGAAGAAAATGCTGCCCGATGCCGGAGGGACAAGCCTGATCGACCTGTGGGATGATAATAACTCAGTTATGGTTTACCAGTCCTGGAGCTTTACACCTGCGAATTTCGTGTCGGTCGACTCACTCGTGCTTGTTGCATTTGTCCAGAATGAAGATACCAAGGATGTTTACCAGGCAGCCTATGTCGGGTTTAAAGATCTTCTGGGATCTGGCATATTTGACACTCCGGGCAGAGCCGGTGAGCTCAACTACCTGGTTTATCCAAACCCGGCATCCGGTGAGATCTACCTGAAGTTTGATCAGGTACTGAAAGGGAATATGCAGGTTCATGTGTTCAATGAGGTGGGAGCACTGGTTGAAACTAATGTTCTGCAAAAGGGGACTGACTTGTTCTCATTTGATGTTGCCAACTACAAGCAGGGTATCTATTTCATTCATGTGACCGATACTGAAAGTAATTCCCAGGGATGGAAACGATTCGTTGTGATCCATTAATCTGAAATCCACCGGTTTGATCCGAAACCGGTAGACCAATAATCCCGGGCGACCTGTTGCAAGACGAAAACAGGTCGCTTTTTTTTCTTTCCATAAAAAGAATACTTTTGTATTCTCTTTTTAACCATTTGAAAAACGATGTGAGTGGCTGTGAAAAACAGCCGCCTTTTGCTGTACTAATTTGTAATTTACAGGGTAAAAGATGAGAAAGAAAGTCATACTGGTTATCCTCGACGGCTGGGGAATAGGAGATAAGACAGTTTCTGATGTTATTTTTAACGGAGATACTCCGAATATGGATGAATTTTTGGCTACCTGCCCGAATGCAACCCTCAAAACCTGTGGTGAGGATGTCGGTTTGCCTGACGGACAGATGGGGAATTCAGAAGTGGGTCACCTGAATATTGGCGCCGGACGTGTGGTTTACCAGGACCTGGTGAAAATCAATAAAGCCATCAGGGACAATTCCATTGCTGAGAATCCCCAGCTTGTTGATGCATTCCGCTATGCCCGGGATAATAACAAAAGCGTTCATTTTATCGGGCTGGTATCTGATGGTGGAGTCCATTCACTGGATGAACACCTGTACAGACTGTGTGATCTGACCGGAGAGTATGGACTGGAGAAGGTATTTATCCATGCCCTGACCGATGGCAGGGATACAGACCCCAGGAGTGGTATTGGATTTGTCAGGGAACTGGAAGAGTACCTGAAACATTCAAATGGAACCGTTGCAACCCTTGCCGGCAGATATTATACCATGGACCGGGATAAGCGCTGGGAACGGATAAAAATTGGATACGACGCCCTTGTGAATGGTATTGGTAAACACACATACTCCATCCAGGAAGCCATTAAAGAATCGTATGCTGAAGGGGTAACGGATGAATTTATCAAACCCATTGTGAAAGTTGATGAACATGGCAATCCGGTTGGTAAGATTGAACCGGATGATGTTGTAATCTGCTTTAATTTCCGGACCGATCGCCTGAGGGAAATTACCATCACCCTGACGCAAAAGGATTTTCCGGAATTTGAGATGAGAACGTTGCCACTCTATTACCTGACCCTGACACGGTATGATGATACCTTTGAAAACGTTCACATAGCCTACGATAAAGAGCATGTGTCCAATACCCTGGGAGAGATCATGGCAAAAACCGGCAGAAAACAGATCCGCATTGCTGAAACGGAGAAGTATGCACACGTCACTTTTTTCTTTTCAGGAGGCAGGGAAGAGGAATTTGAAAACGAAAAAAGAATTATGATCCCTTCTCCCAAAGTGGCCACCTATGACCTGAAACCCGAAATGAGTGCCTATGAGGTAAAGGATGCCATTCTGCCGGAACTGCAAAAACAAACAGCCGATTTCATTTGCCTCAATTTTGCCAATGGTGATATGGTGGGCCATACCGGTGTCTATGATGCAATCCAAAAAGCCGTGCATGCCGTGGATGAATGTGCCGGGGAAGTCGTCAGAACAGCCAGGGCAAACAGGTACACGGTTCTTATTATTGCTGACCATGGGAACGCCGATAATGCCGTTAATCCGGATGGATCACCCAATACCGCCCATTCCCTGAATCCCGTTCCGGTAATCCTTATTTCCGATCTGAAAAGAGGATTGAAAGATGGGATCTTAGCGGATGTCGCACCAACCATTCTGGAAATAATGGATATAGAAATACCGGAAGAGATGACCGGCAAAAGCCTGCTCGTTTAACCCTGTTATTCATACTCGTTTGATACAGATAGGTAACGCCATAGTGAGTTTAGATATCATTGAAAAACAATTTGTGTGTGACCTTGCCAGTTGCAAGGGCGAATGCTGTCTGTATGGTGATTCGGGTGCTCCCCTTGAACAGGAAGAAGGAATCCTACTGGAACAGATCTACGATAAAATAAAACCCTTTCTACGGCCTGAAGGAATTGAGGCAATTGAACAAATCGGCACAAGCATGACCGATGCTGATGGTGACCTGGTTACTCCCCTGATCATGAACAGGGAATGTGCGTATACCCTGATAGAAGACGGAATATACAAATGTGCTATCGAAAAAACCTATCTGAATAAGAGGATAACATTCAGAAAACCAGCTTCCTGTCATCTTTTCCCGGTAAAAATTAAAAACCATTCCGGGTTTAACAGCGTGAATTATGAACAATGGGAAATATGTAAACCAGCCCGGGCCCTTGGAGAAAAAATGGGAATCCCCGTTTACAGGTTTGTGAAGGATCCATTGATCCGGAAATTTGGAAAACAATGGTACAGTGAACTGGAAATAGCAGCACGAAGCATAATCCGGTAACAACTGAAAAATCGGGTATAATAAATGCATAATATGCCGGACCCACATGGTAATAGTTAATCATATAATCTATCAATAAACAATGGAAAAAATTACAAAATACATTGATGAGAACAGACAACGGTTCCTGGATGAATTGTTCGACTTCATCCGGATACCATCGGTCAGTGCAAAACCCGAGCATAAGAAAGATATGGCCAGGGCAACAGAATTTATTAAGGATAAACTGCTGGAAGCCGGCGCTGATAAAGCAGAGGTTTTTCCAACACAGGGACATCCCATAGTGTATGGTGAAAAAATGGTGGATAAGGATGCACCGACAATCCTCGTCTATGGACATTATGATGTTCAACCAGCCGAACCGTTTGAGCTTTGGGATTCTCCACCCTTTGAACCGGAAATCCGGAACGAGAAAATATATGCCCGGGGAGCAGATGACGATAAAGGGCAGCTGTTTATGCATGTGAAAGCATTTGAGTACATGAATCGTACGGATGCACTCACCTGTAACATCAAGTTTATGATCGAAGGCGAAGAGGAGATCGGCTCTCCAAGCCTGAAAAAGTTTTGTGTTGACCATAAAGAACTGCTCCTGTCCGATGTCATTCTCGTCTCCGATACTACGATGATCGCACCGGATATCCCTTCCATTACCATTGGATTGCGTGGTCTGAGCTATATGGAAGTGGAAGTGAGCGGACCGAACCGGGATTTGCATTCTGGACTTTATGGCGGGGCAGTGGCAAATCCGGCTAATGTTCTTGCTAAAATGATTGCATCACTTACCGATGAAAATAACCGGATTACCATACCGGGCTTTTACGAAGATGTGTTGGAAGTAACCAGGGAAGAGAGAGATGAAATGGCAAAAAGGCCATTTAACCTGGATGAATTTAAAAAATCCATCAATCTCGACCACGAGTCAGGTGAACAAGGATATACAACACTCGAGAGAACCGGGATAAGGCCTTCTCTCGATGTCAATGGAATCTGGGGAGGATTTATCGGTGAAGGAGCAAAAACAATCCTTCCTTCCAAAGCCTCAGCTAAAATATCCATGAGGCTCGTACCGAACCAGAAATCAAAAAAGATCGATAAATTGTTTGAAGACTATTTTAAATCCCTTGCTCCTGATGGTGTAAAAGTTACTGTTAAAAGCCTTCACGGAGGGGAAGGGTATGTATCACCGATCGATACGATTGCTTACCAGGCAGCAAGCAAAGCCTGTGAGGTTACCTTTGGGAAAAAACCCATACCGGTCAGAAGTGGAGGAAGTATCCCCATCATTTCCGATTTCGAACAGGTATTGGGAGTAAAATCCATCTTGCTGGGCTTCGGCCTCGATTCGGATGCCATCCATAGCCCGAACGAAAATTATCCCCTGTTTAACTTTTTCAAAGGAAT
>CAYZVJ010000011.1:0-44050 GCA_964481765.1 uncultured Rikenellaceae bacterium
GCTTCAGGGGAAGTGGAAGCTACCTGATCCGGGGAAAAGTGGTTGAAGAGTTTGGATTCCCCAGCCTGGAGGTGGAAAAGATGGCTAAACTGCCGGTTATCCCCGACCCGAGGTATACAAGTTAAAAGTTATAAGTTAAAGGTTAATAGTGATTTGGAAGTCGATGTTGAACGTTGTATGCTGGACGTTGGATGTTGTACGTTGAATGTTGGATGTTGTACGTTGAATGTTGTCAATCCCCCGTCAGATCACTCCTCTCCTCCTCAACCGGTTTAAAAACAGACCGGTCGGAGAGGTTTTTCATCCTGCGAAAACCATGGATCCAGAGGTAAATGATAAAGGGCACGAAAAGCACCAGGAAAACCGGTTTTTCGGCCATCAGGAAAAAATCATAAAATCCATGCAATACAAAGGGAAGGAAAAAAGCCAGAAACAACTGTTTCCTCCTCTCTTCCGGGTAAAATCTTGCCAGACCAAACCGGTACCCCATGACAATACCAAACAGGGCGTGAGCAGGGACAGCAGTGACTGCCCTCACCAACCCAATTTTATAACCGTGCTCCAGCACATAAAAGATGTTTTCCACAGCCGCAAAACCCAGGGATATGAAAACGGCATATACGATTCCGTCAAACTTTTCATTGAAATGACGGCTTTTCCAGATGATCAGCAGAAATGCCAGGTACTTGAACAATTCTTCTGTAAGGCCTGCCGTAATAAATGCCCTGTACCCTGCATAAACCAAACCATGCAGAGAATAATTGAAATGTTCAAAAAAATTTTCAACAAGGATAATGGGCAACGTAATACCAATCCCGATCAGCAGGGATCTGAACAGGAGACTAAAGGGCTCTTTCTCATACTTATCCCTGAAATAGATATAAAAGGCAATGATGAATACCGGCGCAAGGGCTAAAAAAATCAGTTTCACAAGGAAAGGAGGGAATTATAAGTTAAAAGTTAAATGTTAAAAATTAAAAGTAAAAAAATTATTTAAGACAATTAACATTTAACCAATAACAATTAACTGCTAAAAGCTTGGCTTTGGGGGATGTTGAGCGTTGTGCCGCAGGCACGCCTTTGGCGAAAGTTGAATGTTGATAGATTACCATTCCCTATAGAATGGATCATAGGTATTAAATCTTCCGGGGCGGAACGGATCGGAATAGAAGTAAGGATTCATTCCATTAGAGACATTGATCTGAGCTCCAACATGAAATGAATTGGCAATCCTGTAGTTGAATCCAAGTGAGTAACTCTCATAACTGTTGTTCATCTGGTAAGGATATAATCCAACGCTGTAATGGTTTATTTTTCCTTTGACAAATGAACCGTCTACTACTAGTCGATCTGTGACCTGGTATGTTCCATACAGGTAGAATTGATAGGATGGATCGTTTCCGGTGGTCATCATAGATTCACCGGCGGTTGAACCTCCGACAGGGTAGTTGTACAAAACTGTTCCCCCGATATGGAGATTCAGTTTCGGCGAAATTTTATACCGTATGGAAGGCGACAGGTATGAGCTCATCATTGATCCGCTTCCAAAACTGCTGAATGCCGTACCGATATCCAGCCTGTAGTGAATTCTTGATCCGGTAATCTGCTCTGTATTTTTCTCCTGTTGAAGGTCATGGAAATATTTTTCAGAGCCAGGTACAGGGGCATAATAAGCATCCGGATGATGCAACATATGCTGTGCTGCTCCATTTAATCCGGTAAGCAGGAAAAGGGAGATTACGATATACCCACTCATTTTTTTAACACGAACCATTACCGTAAACGTTCAATTTCAACATCTAAAGGTATAGAAGAAAATGATATTCTGCAAATAGTTTTTCCCATAAAAGCATCAGCATATGAAAGAGGCAATCATTCCATTGCCGGTTCATCAAAACGGACTGCTTTCAACACTCCTTTTATTCTCAGGAATTTTCTCAAGAGGGCTTCCAGGTGTTTAGTGTCTGACACAAAAACTTTTAAAACACCTTCAAACATACCATCTTTTGATTCAACGGATATGGATCTCATGGTGACTTTGCGGTTATCTGAGACCACATCGGAAATGCGGTTTACGATTCCAATTTCGTCAATTCCTGAAATTCTAATTACGGTATGAAAGGAAGACCTTCCGTCAGAATCGGTCCATCTGGCATTCAGCACACGGTATGGATATTTGGTCAGTAACTGGTGTGCGTTCGGACAGTCTGTTCGATGAATTTTAATTCCATCACTGATAGTTACAAAGGCAAATATTTCATCTCCAAGTATCGGGTTACAGCATTTTGACAGTTTGTAATCCAGGTTCTTGATTTTATTATCAATAACCAGGTATTCCTCATACCTTACATCGCGCTCTAAGGATTCACTGGCCAGGAGATCATCGCTTTTTGGAACCGGTTTGGCTGTCTCCTTTTCTTCATTCCTCAGAAGAAAATTTTTCATCTCTCCAAGATCAATTTTTTCTATAGAGATCAGGTAATAAAGATCCTGGGATGTTTTGAGTTTATACTGGTGTAATAATCGTTTAACGTTTTCATCATTAAACGGGACTTTCCAGTTTCTTAATCTTCTTTTGACAATTTCTTTTCCTGTTTCTGCAAGCTTATACTTCTCTTCATTCAGTGCCTGTTTGATTTTTGTCTTAGCCTTTGAAGTGACCACAAAGTTCAGCCAGTCAGATTTGGGTTTCTGGTTTTTGGAGGTTAGTATTGCGATCTGGTCACCGTTTTGTAACTGGTGTCGGATAGAGACATTTTTATTGTTCACTTTACCACCGACACAGGTGGAGCCGATCTCGGTATGAATTTCGAATGCAAAATCAAGCAGTGTTGAACCTGCCGGAAGCTGTTTCAAATCTCCTTTCGGTGTAAAAACAAACACCTCATCCTTATAGAGGTTAAGCTTAACCTGATCGATAAAATCCGTTGATTCATATTCCTGGCTTTCAAGAACATCCCGCATTCTCATCAACCAATCTTCAATCACATTTTCTGTTTTCAGACCCTTGTATTTCCAGTGTGCTGCATATCCCTTTTCAGCAATTTCATTCATTCTCTCCGTTCGTATCTGGACTTCGACCCATCTTCCTCCGGGTCCCACCACCGTGGTATGGAGTGATTCATATCCATTCGTTTTGGGAACCGAAATCCAGTCCCGCAGTCGTTGCGGATTGGGTTGATAAAGGTCAGTAACATAGGAATAGACCTGCCAGCAATCGGCTTTTTCCCGTTCCGTTGAACTTTTAAGGATTATACGGATAGCAAAAAGATCAAACACCTCTTCGAATTCGAGGTTCTGGTTTTTCATCTTAAGCCAGATGGAGTGGATCGATTTGAGTCGCCCCTTAATTTCGAATGCATAACCTGCATTTGACAGGATTTTTTTCAGTGGTTCAGAAAATTCTTTAATAAACCGATTACGGGAAGAAGTGGTCTCTTTCAGCTTTCGTGAGATGAACCGGTATTTTTTAGGATCTGTATATTTCATGGAAAGGTCTTCCATCTCTGATTTGATATTGTACAGACCCAGGCGGTGTGAAAGCGGGGCATACAGGAAATAGGTCTCTGAAGCCACCTGAAGTTGTGTCTCCTTCTTTACACTCTTCAGGTTCCTCATGTATTCAAGCCGGTCAGCCAGTTTAATAAGAATAACGCGGACATCCGTTGCCAGGTTAAGCAGCAATTTCCGGAAATTTTCCGCTTGCAGGTGTGTTTTTTTTGTATCAATACCGGAAATTTTGGATAACCCGCTAAGGATCTGCCACACCTGTTCTCCAAACTGTTCTTTGATTGTCTCTTCCGGGAAACAGGGTTCATCCGTAAGATCATACAGGAGAGCACAAATGACGGATGGAGCTCCAAGTCCGATCTCCTCAACAACGATCCGGGCGACCGAAATGGCATGCAAGACATGTGATTCTCCGGTTATTGTTTTCTTTTCATGACAGAGTTCCACAGCAAGATTAAGGGCCTTTCTGATTTGTTTCAGATCATCCTTCTCAACCACCGGTTTAATGATCCTGATCAGGCTTTTATACCGGTTGGTGATCTCCCTGTCTGGTTCAGCCTGCTTTTTTACCATATCCATCCTCTGATATTCATTTCTGCCGCAAAAATAGGAAAATTAAAGTTATTTGTTTATGGTTGTTAACCCGGTGGAATTGCTTTTTACGCTACTATAGATCCCATGGAAAGATTAGACCTGCATCTATTTTGTTCGGATTACCCTTGATCAGTGTAGGGCGACTTTCCAGGTCGCCAGTTAGTCGACTCAGGAGACCTGCCTGCCGCAGACAGGGTCGACCTATATTAGTTTTAGGAATGCCTGATTGCGGAGTACAGAAATGTTGAACGTTGTAACCCAGGTATGACTTCGGCTGTGGCGCCTTTGAAACCAAAAAATGAACAACCGTCTGCACTATTCGGTTACGGTATTCGGTTACGATGCCCGTATCGTAAGTCGGTTACCGGTTACGTTTTTAAAGCTGAAAGACGATCAACGATTTACGAATCACGACCCGGGTTTCGTAACCGTAAACCGCTGAGCGTCATTGTTTCAATTATCTCAATGATACACCCAGTCCTGCAGTGATCAGTGAATAGTCTGCATAGGTATAGTCGGCATGAATGGTTATGACGGTGAATTTGAGCCGAAGACCTGCGTTCAGCCTCGGTTTTGTTGCATTGCCTCCTTTGCTCTTGATTTTGATATCAATGGGATCTTTAAGGACGCTGTTATCGGTCACCTCAAAGTCTGCAGTGAAATCCGGAAACGGATAGTCCCCTTCCAGCATAAGGGTAGTTGTTGCACCGCTTATCCCAGCTCCACCATAGATGGTAATGACGGGCAGATCAGCAGACAAAAGCAGGTTTACCGTATAGCCCTCTACCATCATGTTCAGTTCCTGATTATCGAATTCCTTTGTGAGGGAAGCTGATCTGACCCATTCCACTGTTTCAGGAGTAAAATTCAATCCCGAATTCAGGGATAACCGGGTATATCCACCCATCAGGGACATGTTGAAGAAAGGTATCCGCTTCAGTCCCGGGATCCACTGGCTCAGGCTGTGCTTGATTCCCACTCCCCACATACCCGCTTTTGTTTTTCCGGAAAGGCCGAGCTTGGTCTGTGGCATGTAACGACCGATAATTTCGGTCTCTTTCACCAGTCCGACACTGGCCTGGATCATGGGTGACAGGAAATATGAAGAACCCGTACCTTTGGGCATTTCATAGGAAACAAGTTCTGTAACGGGAAGTACCCCGTCATCATAGGTATAGGTAATGGTTTGTCCCGTTTCTTTTTTTCCTGCCACTGTTGAAGAAGAAGTTCCTGTAACCGACGTTGTGACGTACTCGCTGGTCGGTGCGTATTCCAGCTCACTTGCATCAAACGAACGGTGTCCACTCGGAACAAAAGCCATGCTAGCACTGATGGTAATGTCGAATCCGCCAAGACTATGCGGTTTTGCGGTGTTATACCAGCCCCCGTTAAGATTTGCACCCAGTGAATTCGCGTAGGGTTTAATGTACTCGGTCAATAACATGGATGCATCAGCTTTTCCTCCTGCCATGACTTTACCAATCTCTTCTAATTGTCCATAAGACATTGTAAATGTGCCACATAGAAAAAATACCAGTATTGCCTTTTTCATCTGTTTCATGATTTTTGTATTAAGAGTGATTCTTTAATATAATTCTGTTTTGATTATTTAAAAGACGGAATTTATCCCGATTTGGTTGCTTTCTGAAACGATATGATCTCTGTTTTGAACATACCATTATACTCGAAATGATTCATTTTGTTATAAATATTCCATTCCAAAAAGGTTACAAACCATGAAGGATACTGTTTTGCGGATTATCCATTATATTTGCAGGTAACTGGATCAATACTGTTAACTGATGTCACCGAACCAACCCCTGGCAGACCGGATGCGTCCGAAATCGCTTGATGAATTTGTCGGGCAGGAACACCTGGTGGGGAAAAATTCACTGTTGCGGAATTTTATTGAATCGGGTAATATCCCTTCGTTCATCATGTGGGGTCCACCCGGTGTGGGTAAAACCACCCTGGCGAGGATCATTGCCAACCAGCAGAACCGGGCGTTTTACCAGTTGAGCGCAGTCCATTCCGGAGTTAAGGAAGTCAGGGAAACCATAGGAAAAGCGAAAAGCCAGCAGTTTTTCGATAAACCGAACCCCATCCTGTTCATTGATGAGATTCATCGTTTCAACAAATCACAGCAGGATTCACTGCTCGGATCGGTTGAACAGGGAGTCCTTACCCTGATTGGAGCCACCACAGAAAATCCATCCTTTGAAGTGATCTCTCCCCTCCTCTCCCGTTGTCAGATCTATGTGCTGAAACCACTGGAAAAGAATGATCTCCTGCAATTAATCGATCGGGCTCTTAACCAGGACCCCTACCTGAAAAAATTCAGTGTTGTTATCGAGGAGAAGGAAGCCATTCTGAGATTCTCCGGTGGTGATGCAAGAAAATTGTACAATGTTCTGGAACTGGTTATCAATACTGATTCTGCAAGCCAGAATGAAAAAGAGGGAAAGAATGTCGGGTCCATCATCGTGACCAATGAAAAGGTTCAGGCACGGGTACAGGAAAATATTGCATTGTATGACAAGAATGGAGAGCAGCATTACGATATTATTTCAGCATTCATAAAATCGATCAGGGGCAGTGATCCAAATGCTGCTGTTTACTGGCTTGCCAGAATGGTTGAAGGTGGAGAGGATGTCAAGTTCATTGCACGCAGGATGGTTATTCTTGCTGCAGAAGATATCGGTCTTGCCAATCCGAATGCATTACTCCTGGCTCAAAGCTGTTTTGAAGCAGTGAACGTGATCGGATGGCCGGAATCGAGAATTATTCTCTCCGAAGCCGCCATTTACCTTGCTACCTCTCCGAAAAGTAATGCTGCTTACCAGGCTATCAGTGAGGCCCAGTCAGCAGTGCAGAAAGAGGGAGACCTTCCTGTGCCCCTGAATTTGAGAAATGCACCTACGAAGCTGATGAAGGAACTGGGGTACGGTAAGGATTACAAATATGCCCACAATTATAAGGATAATTTTGTGACGGAAGATTATCTGCCTGAGAAGATTTCAGATAATAAATTCTATGACCCCCAAAAAAATCCCAGGGAGGAAGAGATACGACAACATTTGAGGAAATTGTGGGGAGAAAAATATGGTTACTGATAGTTCAATGTACAGAGTTCAAAGTACAACGTTTGATGAAACAAACATTTAACAATTAACATTTAACAATATTTGTCTACATTTGAATTCGCAATGAGTGTGATTGAAGGCATACCACAAATTAAACATACAGAAACCGGCAATTTCTTCCTCATTGCCGGACCCTGTGTTATTGAGAGTGAGAAACTTGTTTTTTCTGTTGCCGAGCGGGCTTTGGAAATTGCTGACCGGCTTAAGGTGCCCTATATTTTCAAATCCTCGTATAAGAAAGCCAACCGATCAAGGATTGATTCGTTTTCCGGTATCGGTGATGAAAAGGCATTGAAGATCCTGGGCCGTGTCAGAAGTGAATTGGAGCTGCCCGTACTTACCGATATCCATTCGGTTGATGAAGCGGCGATGGCTGCAGAGTTTGTCGATATTCTCCAGATCCCTGCTTTCCTTTGCAGGCAGACCGAACTATTGGTTGCTGCAGCAAAAACCGGAAAGGTAATAAACATCAAGAAAGGCCAGTTCCTTGCAGCTTCCGCCATGCAGTTCGCTGCTGAAAAAGTAACTGATTCGGGAAATGACCGGGTCATGCTGACTGAACGGGGAACCATGTTTGGTTACCAGGATCTGATCGTTGACTTCAGGAATATTGTGGAGATGCAGAAAACCGGATTTCCGGTTGTCCTCGATGTTACGCACTCATTGCAGCAACCGAATCAGAATAGCGGAGTGTCAGGCGGAAGACCCGAGCACATTGAAACCATGGGGCTGGCAGGAATTGCCGTTGGTGTGGACGGTATATTCATCGAAACACACCCCGATCCTGCTTCGGCAAAATCGGATGGTGCAAACATGCTGCCGTTGCATGAGCTGCAGGCATTGCTGGAAAAAATGGTACGTTTGCGCACGGCTCTTTGCGGTAATTAATATTTTTATACATTCAATCTTTCTTTAACTAATCTCTAAAACAATTGCTATGAAAAAATGCTTTGCTTTACTGACCGGCTTACTCTTGGCATCTTTTGCAGGTTCGCTGGTTGCACAGGACCTGGATGAGATCCTTTCCAACCACTTTGAGGCCATTGGTCAGGATAAGGTACTAAAAGTCAATACGATGACAATGAAAGGTAAAATCCTCCAGCAGGGGATGGAATTGCCCATCATGTTACAGATGAAGAGACCGGGTAAGGTGCGAATGGAAGCTTCCGTTCAGGGACAGAAAATCATCACCAGCTTTGATGGCGAAAACGGATGGCAAATTAACCCCATGATGGGATCACTTGATCCACAGGATCTGGGACCGGATCAGGTAAAAGAGATGAAATCGATGGGTGATATGGATGGCGATCTGTACGATTACGCTGCAAAAGGACACCAGCTGGAATTAATCGGTGAGGAAGAGATGGAAGGAACACCAACCTACAAGGTAAAACTTACGAAAAAAGACGGGGACAAAGTTGTATATTATTTTGATGCTGAATCCTATGTCATCCTTAAAATCGAAACAACCAGCACCATACAGGGTGTTGAGCAGACCTTTGAACAATTTCCCGGAAATTACAAAATGGTTGAAGGAATGGCCATGCCATTCAACGTTTCAAGTGCTTACCAGGGCCAGATAATGATGGAGATTGTAATAGATACAGTTGAGATCGACCAGGAGATGCCCGACAGCCTCTTTGTCCGTCCTGTGAAATAAAGCAAACAGGAATAGGAACATTGTTTATTTGATTACACCGAACCGAATTACTAAAAATACATAAAAAATGAAATGCTCTATCCGTCGTTTTTCCCGGATGGCTCTGCTATTGATTTTTCTGAGTCATTCAGCCGGGATGCTTATTGCCCAGCAAAAAATATCACTAACCTCTTCTACCATTGAAGCCATTGAAGCCAGGCATATTGGTCCGGCAACCATGAGTGGCAGAATATCCGCCCTGGATGCGGTAGTGGAAGATCCAAGGATCATTTATGTTGGATCTGCCGGCGGTGGTGTATGGAAAAGTTCCAATGGCGGCACTAAATTCAAGCCGGTATTCGATAAGCACAATCAGTGCATTGGTGCGATCACTATTGACCAGCAGCATCCGGATACGGTATGGGTAGGTACAGGTGAACCGTGGACCAGGAATAGTGTCTCCGTGGGCGATGGAATCTACAGAACTACCGATGGAGGCGATAACTGGAAAAAGGTGGGGCTTGAAAAAACGGAACGGATCGCACGCATTGTAATTCATCCGGAAAATTCCGATATACTGTGGGTTGCTGCATTAGGACACCTTTGGAACAGCAATGAAGAACGTGGAGTATATAAGACATCGGATGGAGGAAAAACCTGGGTGAAATTGCTTTATATCGATGAAAATACCGGTTGTGCAGATATAGCAGTTGATCCTGAAAACCCGGATATACTCTTTGCCGGGATGTGGGATTTCAGGAGACAACCCTGGACCTTTCGCTCCGGCGGACCGGGGTCGGGATTATACAAAACAACGGATGGAGGGGAGACATGGAACCGCCTGACCAACGGGCTACCGGAAGGTGAATTGGGACGGATTGCCGTGACCGTTTCACCCGTTACCCACAATCTGGTCTATGCACTGGTGGAATCAAAAGAGTCTGCCCTTTACCGGTCGCTTGACAGCGGGGAGTCGTGGGAAAAAATGAATACGACCATTCCTGTCCAGGAACGCCCATTCTATTTTTCTTTAATCGTCGCTGATCCTGTTGATACAAACCGGGTCTATAAACCCAGTTTCGATCTGAATGTAAGCGAAAACGGGGGAAAGAACTTTCGGATTGCATACATCGCCGGGGGAAATGTACATTCGGACCTGCATGCATTCTGGGTTGGCAAGAAAGACAATAACCTGCTCTATGTCGGAACCGATGGTGGAGTTTATGTATCACGGGATAAGGGCAGTTCATGGAGTATAATCAGAAACCTTCCTGTTTCACAGTTTTATCACGTGAGCGTTGACCTCGAAAAACCGTACCATGTATATGGAGGATTGCAGGACAACGGTTCCTGGACAGGACCCTCAGAAAAAGCAGGTGGAATATCGAATGCTGATTGGGTTTCAATGGGTATGGGTGATGGATTTTATATGTTTCCCGATCTCTATGATAAAGATATTGTCTACTGGCAGGCCCAGGGAGGAATGTTTGGACGGTACCATAAAAATACAGGTGAAATAAAATTCATTGCTCCTGCCCCGGATGAAACA
Source organism: uncultured Rikenellaceae bacterium (assembly GCA_964481765.1). Lineage (GTDB taxonomy): Bacteria > Bacteroidota > Bacteroidia > Bacteroidales > VadinHA17. The sequence continues at coordinate 10,436 of CAYZVJ010000011.1, forward strand.
ACGGATGAGCTTAGGTTCAACTGGAATGCTGCTGTTGCTTTCAGCCCGACCCGTGATGTTATGTATGTGGGTGGGCAGTATCTTTTTCAGTCAAAGGACAAAGGAGATACATGGAAAAGGATATCACCGGATATTACAACCAACGACCCTGAGAAGCAGAAACAATTTGAAACGGGAGGACTTACACTCGATAATTCAACTGCTGAGAACCATTGTACCATCTTTGCTATTGAGGAATCACCAAAAAATCCGTCGGTTATCTGGGCAGGTACTGATGATGGTAATCTTCAGGTTACACGCGATGAAGGGAAATCATGGTCCAATGTAACACCCAACGTTCCCGGCTTACCGGAATTTACCTGGTGTTCATTCGTTTATGCCAGCACGTTTACTGAGGGAACAGCGTTCGTTACCTTTGACGGACACCGAACCGGGGATATGACACCCTACCTTTATAAGACTACCGATTTTGGCAAAACCTGGAAATCGCTGATTGATGAGAACGTGAAAGGATATTGCCATACGGTCCATCAGGACCTGGTAAATCCCAACCTGGTCTTCCTGGGTACTGAGTTTGGATTGTTTGTGACATTCGATGACGGAGAACAATGGGTTCAAATGAAGGGGAATATACCCAACGTATCGATCAGGGATATGGTAATCCATCCACGTGAACATGATCTTGTACTGGCAACACATGGCAGGGGAGTATTCATCGTTGATGACATTACTCCCCTAAGGATGGTCACGGAAGGATTGTTGCAGGAAGATGTTGCCTTTCTGGAATCTCAACCATTCGTCATCAAGCCTATCCAGATAGGGCAGGCTTTCCCCGGAGATGATGAATTTAGCGGGAATAATCCCCCGGATGTTGCAATGCCGGCATCAGCAACCATTACATACTACCTGAAGAGACGGCATGTATTCGGGGATATGTACCTTGAGGTATATGATTCGGAAGGGATCTTGCTGAACACAGTCCCTGCGGGTAAACGGAAAGGGATCAACCGTGTTCCATGGTCAGTAATGAAAAAGCCACCCAATGTACCGTCATCTCCTTCATTAGCCCAATTCGCTCTTTTCGGACCCTACTATAACCCTGGTGAATACCGTGTGAAACTTGTAAAGGGTGATGAGTCGTATGAGGGAAAGATTGTGCTTACCTATGATGAAGATTCACCCCATTCATTGGCTGACCGTCAATTGAACCAGGAAATGGTAAATAAAGGATATAACCTGCTTGAAGAGCTTGCTTTTGTAGACCGGAAAGCAACATTTGTTATGGAGAAGGCTAGAGGTCTGGGAGCCAGTGATCAACTTAATAAGTCAATCAAGCAGGACCTGAATGACCTTGCCGATGAGCTGGAGGGAATTCATAAGCAGATGGTTGCAACCAAAATGGGTGGAATTACCGGAGAGGAATTATTGCGTGAAAAGATTACTATGCTCTATGCCTCTTCCATACTGTATCAGGGAAAGCCATCTCAGACGGTAATTGATGGTCTTGACTTTTATACTGGTGAAGTAGAGCGGATGGACAATGAAATAGAGGAGGTCCTTAAGGATGGCCTGGCAAAGGTAAATGCAAAACTGGAAAAAGCCGGATCCGAACCAATAGAGGTCCTTACACGAGAGCAATACCTGAAAGAATCAAAGGAATAATCTGGGATTAGTAAACGGTCATTTGATAAGAAAAGAGCAGGCCTGTAAGCCGGGTTCTGTATCCTGATGCATTGTCTGAAACAGACGGTCATCAGGATTTCTATCATTTATCTGGTCACGCAGTTGCCTGCGTGATCAATCGACCTACCCCCCGGCATCGGACGGGCTACCCTCAATTGCCGGTATACATGGTCTTTCAACCCAGGAGATGAACGGCTGCCCCGGTCACCCGGAACACCGGTGAGCTCTTACCTCACCTTTTCACCCTTATCCCACCACAGGCGGGACGGTCATTTTCTGCTCCATTACTATACCCTCGCGGATATCTTCCCGTTAGGAAGCCTGGCGCCCTTTGTTGCCCGGACTTTCCTCCCCTCCACCAAATGCCTGCCTGAGGGCAGACAGGGCGGAAGAGCGATAGAACGGCCTGCTCTGATACAAAGATAGCTAAAAGAACGGAAATCGTCTTTCGGTAATGAATCCCGTTTCGAATTTCGTTGGTCGGTAAGGGTGTAAATCAACCACTATCCATTTGGAATCGGAAGACCGATACTCATGTATTATCCATTGTTGCCGGATACCGATTACCGAAACCGGGTTCGTTTCTTTTTTTCGGTTGCTTCAATATTTTCTGCTTTGACTTCTCCCACCTCAGGCTCAGGCTCTTTCCTTCCCCTTTCATCAAAATCCTCGGGCTTGGCATGCACAACAATGACTTCTTTCTTCATTACCGGGAATTCAAAACCATCTTCCGTTAACACCTTCACCATCTCTTCATTCATGAATTCTGTAATGATACCGCCTCCTGTTTCATTCAGGAACCTGACCCTGTCTCCTATTTTCATGGGTTTTATGGCTTTTGATTTCGCTCATTACTGCTTACTGCGTACTGCATACTGGAGACTTTAATTTTTTTTCAATTCCCCCTGTAAAATTAACTATTTTTGTGCCAATATCCTGCTCAGGATTATAAGAGATGCAAAATACAACCGACAGATCAGCCATTGAATCCATCCTTGCCAGCCTGGATATTTCGGAGTATGCCTACACCCTTCCCCCGGAGCGTATAGCCAAATTCCCGCTTGAGAAGAGAGATGAATCAAATTTGCTTGTGTACAATAAAGGAAAGATCCATAAGGATCGTTTCTCATCCATCTGGAAATACACAAATTCAAAAACCCTTCTTGTATTCAACAATTCAAAAGTCATCCAGGCAAGGATTAAATTTTTCAAGGAGAGTGGTGCAAAGATTGAAGTTTTTTGCCTGGAGCCTGTTGAACCGGCAGATATCCGGCTGGCATTTCAAGAGAAAAAAAACGTCACATGGAGATGTCTGGTAGGTAACCAGAAGAAATGGAAAAATGTTCCGCTTTCAAAAAAGGTGGTGTTTAAAACAGACAAAATAGTGCTTACCGCCACGCGCAGGGAGACAACACCGGCAGGTACCATCGTACAGTTTTCCTGGAATAATCCGGAACTGACATTCTCAGAAGTACTGGAAATTGCAGGAGAGATGCCGATACCACCTTATCTGAAAAGAGAACCGGAATCCATTGACCGGACCAGGTACCAGACCATATATTCCTTAAATAAGGGATCGGTAGCAGCACCAACAGCAGGCCTCCATTTTTCAAACGAGGTGTTTCAACGGCTCAGCAAAAAAGGAGTTGATTCAGCTGAATTAACCCTCCATGTTGGAATAGGAACTTTCAGACCCATCCTGTCCGACTCGCTGGCGAATCACGAGATGCATACAGAACATTTCAGTATAACCATCAAATCGCTGAAAAAAATTTATGACAATGTGCACCGTTTGATTGCTGTTGGAACAACTACTGTCAGGACACTGGAGAGTCTCTACCTGTTAGGGATTAAAGTTTACCTGAATAACAATATCCCGGTTGACGAACTTCAGGTGAACCAGTGGGATGGGCTACTGAATGAAACGGATATTTCTCAGGTTAAAGCGTTGAAATGCCTGGAGGATTATATGATGGCAAGAGGGATCAATACACTTCACTGCACTACCCGATTAATGATCGTACCCGGATACCGCATCAGGATGACCGAAGCATTGATCACGAACTTTCATATGCCACGAAGTTCTCTCATTTTACTGGTTGCAGGGTATATCGGCGATGACTGGAGACGTGTTTATCAGTATGCACTGGAGAATGATTTCCGGTTTTTAAGTTATGGAGATAGTTCCATACTATTTCCAAACTGGGAAAATAGCGGATTGAGAAGAAAGGTGTTTACTTGAATTCACAACCGCATTCGCATAAATCCCAAATTCCAATATTCAATGTCCAAACCATTTGAGATTTGAAATTTAGGTATTGATTATTGTTTGTAATTTGCTGTTTGTTCATTGGGATTTTACTACAACACTTTTTTAAGAACTTCTGCAAACCGTTTAATATCCTCTTCAGTTGTATCGAACGATGTCATCCACCGCACCTCTGATGTTGTTTCATCCCATACATAAAAGAAAAACTCCTTTTGAAGGATTGGAATCACCTCTTTGGGGATGGTTGCAAAGACCCCATTTGCTTGCACTTTTTGGGTTACGGTAATTTCCGGGAATTTTGCCACTTCATCGGCAAGGATCCTGGCCATTTTATTGGCATGTTCTGCATTTTTTTTCCAGAGGTCATTGGTGATGTATGCTTCAAACTGGGCAGCAATAAACCTCATTTTTGAAGCCAGCTGCATGCCCTGTTTCCTGATGTATTTAAAATCTTCTGATAGTGTCTGATCGAAAATGATAACCGCTTCGCCATACATCATACCGTTTTTCGTACCACCAAAAGAGAGCACATCAACACCAGCATCAGCCGTCATCTCCCTGAATCCTAATCCAAGAGTAACTGCTGCATTTGCTATCCTGGCGCCATCCATGTGAAGGAGCATCTGGTGCTTATGGGTAAAATCTGCGATCTCTGAAATCTCTTCTGCAGTGTATACCGTACCCATTTCGGTTGCCTGGGTGATGGAAACCACTTTTGGTTGTGAATGGTGTTCGAATCCAAATCCATGCATGTGATAGTTAATCCCTTCCAGGGTAAGTTTACCATCCGGTGTTGGTACCGAAAGCAGTTTGCATCCGCAATAGTTTTCCGGTGCACCGCATTCATCCTGGTGGATATGTGAGCATTCAGCGCATATTACTGAATTGTAAGATCGGGTGACGGCAGTCAGTCCCAATACATTGGCTGCTGTACCGATAAAGACAAAATAGACATCGACCCCCTCTCCGAAAATCCCTTTAATGGTACTGATCGCACGATCGGTATACACATCATCGCCATACCCTATAACATGGCCAGAGTTAACCGACCCGATGGCTTTCAGAATATCGGGATGAACCCCGGCATTGTTGTCACTGGCAAATCCCCTGGTATTTTTCATAGTTGTCATGTTAATTCACATCAATAAATCAAATGATATAGACTCCGATTAAAACAATTCGTCGTATTTGGTCCAGAGGAAATCACCCAGTTCAACGGCTTTTCTAACCACCTTATCTCCCCAGCTAATGGAATAATTGGTCAGGTATTCAATCGTTGCAACCGGTTTCTTGGGGTTATATAATGCAAGTGCTTTTTCCTCGATGCCTTGTTGAGCGTCAAACAGTTCTTTTTGCCAGAGATTCCACACTCTGTCCACATCGTGTCTCATATCGCCCCATCGTTGTGCTGCAAGGGTTCCCAGACGGTTAAACGCCCACCAGGCAGATTCCATTGTATAACCATTTGTCCGTCCCGGCGTTTTGTAGGGAGTTGCCATATCAGTTACAGAACAATAGACCGGAACATAAATGGAAGTAGCCACGTTATCCTGAGCCAACCAGACCACTCCTCCTATTTCATCGGGCAGCCAGTTCCGGCATTGGATAATGGTTGCATACATGGTATACCATCGTGCAATGGTTCGTTCTCCTCTCCAGCCCCATCCTCCATTGATGCGGAAAAGTAAGTTCATGTCGTAAGGCATATGCGGGTTTGCAAGGGGAGAAATAACCGCCTTCCCATCCTCATCAGCCACGGTAAGGTCCTTGATCATATTAAATGGTGTGTTTTCGTAGTAATCTTTAAACACAGAAACCATGTCTTCCAGCGTTACAGGACGATCCGGCTTAACCGAAAAGGGATAATTCTCAGCCCATGGATCGAGTTTCAGGGATGGGGCAAGCAGGTCGAACACCCTCCATTCCCTTCTCCTGGATGCCAGTGAAGTCCGGCTTTCCGGAGCATATGCATAGCAAAACCGGAAAGGTCCATCTTCCTCATCCCACCAGCCGCTGGCTTTTGCCATCTCATATACATTAGAAGATGCCATGAAATAGTCAGGATCAGACAAATCAATTTCTTTAATTGTGCTTGCATTGGCAGTCACTGCTATGTGGTCATCAGGCACACGCTGGGCTGCCCAGACAGCACCAACCTTATCTTTTCCCGGACCTAAAATTTCGAAATGCCAAACCTCTTCCGGGTCGGCAATTGTTAACACTTCCCCCGCATCATTATAACCATATTTCTTTGTCAGTTCATCGGCCATTTTTATCGCTTCACGCGCCGTAGTGCACCGCTCAACCATTAGCTGGCAGAGCCTCGTGCAATCGATCAATCCCTCAGCAGAGTGCAGTTCTTCCCTGCCCCCAAAGGTCGATTCACCAATCCCAAGCTGATGTTCGTTCATGCATGGATAGGCTGTATTCACGTATGCATGGGTATGAAGCACCTGTGGTATTTCACCAACGGGTTCATCACGATAGGCAGGCATTGCTTTCGTGTCATCCGCCACTCGCTTGTACAGGGCCGTAAAACTCCCTTTATTATGATCTTTAGCCGGCATGATATCGATCCATGAACGGGTGCGGTGAGAATCGTCTGTATGAGAAGTCATAACCGATCCGTCAGCAGAGGCTTTCTTCCCGACAGTAATGCTCGTACATCCATCGGGAAACCCATCAATCCAATCGGATTTATCCTGTGCAGGCGTGTTAAAAGAGAATAAAGTTCCTGTAAATAAAGAAATAACTACAAATAGAAGACCTTGTTTTTTCATATTTCCTATAAATTTTGTATTTTGGTATCTGAATAAGGTTCAAAAATATAAAATTTCAACTAATAAGGATTCACTAATTAAGATATAAGATGTTCCCTTACTGATTAACCTCCATAAGGGACAACCATTCTACCGCTTCGTTTAGAGGAATACTTTTCCAGGATTTTTTGATCGTTAAAAGAATTCGATATGGATAAACTGTTGTTTAAGAAAAAGTTAGTAGAAATATGCATGAAAGAGCAGGGTCAGGTTGTTGAGCATGCGAAACAGCGAATGGATGAGGCTCAGGAAAGTGCCAATGAATACGGTCAGCCACAGGACCGGTATGATTCCTATCGCACTCAGATGCTGAGCAAACGGGATATGTTCGCAAAACAATACTGCAAAGCAGTGGAAGAACGGAATGTCCTTGACCGGATCGACCTGGATGAGGAGAATGAACAGGTTTCTTTTGGTTCCGTAGTGGTTACCAACGATCAAAAATTATTCATCTCCATTAGCCTGGGTAAAATCATTGTGGATGGTGAAGAATATTTTGCCATCTCTCCCCTTGTTCCTCTTTTTAAGTCAATGGAAGGAATGAAAAAGGGCGACTCTTTTGAATTTAACGGAAAACAGCGGAAAATAATTGATCAGTATTAATTCCCAGAATGTAAAGCAGCGTTAATTGTTATCCGTAAAATGGTTAATTGGTTCATTCAATGCATTTACCCATTAACTTTCAACTTTTTTCTCCCTGCGGGAAAGGGTACCTCTTCAGAGAAACCAGCATCACAAGGATGGCTGCAGCGAGTGCAATGATTGCTATGGTGAACGTTCCTGTAAAATCGATCAATTCGTAAAAGAAAATGCCAAGCAGGGGTGCAAAGATTGCCCTTACACCCGTTAACGAAAGATGTACCGACTGGTAATCTGCCGCTTCTTCCCTGCTGCAGAAATAGGCAGATCCAATATACCATAATAATGCCATTGCTGCCGCAAAAATCCCATTAAACAGTACAGCAATAAGCAAAACAGGGTAAATACTGATCCCTGCTAACTGGACATTATAGGGCAGGTATTCAGTCAATCCCATGAAAAAGAAGAAGAGGAGAAAAGAAGAAAAAGTGAATATGGCAAATCTCCTGGGATCTGTTTTTCCCAACAATCTGCCCAAAAGAGGCAATATTAGAATCGCAATGATGTTGTACACGTTTTTATAAAACCCTACACCCGAATAGTTCAGGTGAAGTGCCTTTTCATAAAAAATAGTAATGACAGCAACTGTACTCATGAATGCAAATCCATACAACATAAATCCAATTTCAAAATGAAGGTATGGCCTGTTGAATCGAAGAATATTTACCATTCGCATCGAAGATTGCCTCACTGCTCTAAAAAATGGTTCTCTTACCTCTTTGAAATCTTTATCTTGATAATCAATGTTCGAAAGCAGAAACAGGGCAAACATGGATAGTATGGCAAGGCCCGGGTAGACATAGATGAACGCGAATTTATCAGCGTCCAGCAGGATCCCAAAAAGAAAGGTGGAAACCAGCATAAGGGCCTTGTTCACAGAAGTGGCATATCCGTATAATTCTCCAAAGTTTGGATGTTCATAGTTCGTTTTGAGAAGAAGGTTTATGGTGGGGTAAATGACCAGGTTTGCAACATAATAGATCAAAAAGATTGCAAGAAACAGCGTATGATACAAGTTGGTTGCCGTAAGCTCATGAATGTCGGTAGGAAAAATCAACAGCAAAAAAAGGGGTGCCCGTGTAATCAATCCGATAATTCGCAGCAGGTACCTTTTGTTCCTGATCCTGCGGATGAACTCATTGAACAGGAGCAACAATACCATCGCAACTACACTAAACTGGAAGAGAAAACCAATCTGATAGTTGGATCCGTGGAGACTCTTTAAAAAAACAAATTCATTCAATACCAGTATTCCCAGGATGAAGCCCTCAATGATGGAGTATGCAAGGTGAATCCTGAATGTTTTTTTCTCCCTGTGGCTTAATGGCAGATGATTAATTCGTATATGGAGCATGTCAGGACTGTGAGCAGATGATTATCAGATGAATGTTTACAGGGATTAATACCCGTAACATAATCATGTCATAAGATTATTAAGAGCATTGCCGACAGTCGTTTCCAGCTCATCAAACTCTTCAATGCCAACTGATAATCGGATCATGCCGGGCAGCGGATATTTTTCTCCCCATACTGCTTCAACCGGTAGCAGGATCGTATCAGCATCCCCTAATGTTGGAATCAGCCGGATCTTATCCGAAACGAGCTCAATAAAACGATCCCTGTTTGCCTCCTTTTCAGTGTTTGTTGATCCGGCAAGGTCAAACGTGATCATTCCACCATAGCCCTTACCCCGGAATAGCTTTTTTGCCAGTAAATGGGACGGATGACTTGTTAACCCGGGGTATAGAACACATTCTACTGCCGGGTGATTGTTAAGGAGATTTGCCAGTTTTGCAGCATTTTCACAATGCCTGGTGAAGCGAATTTCAAATGATTTTAACATATCATTTAAACGGTATGCATCATCCGGTGAAAGCATATGACCCACCAGTTTCCGGTATTCAATCGCCATTTTCTCCAGTTGTAGTTCATTCCCGCATAGGACCCCGGCAGTCAGGTCACCATGCCCGGCAAGGTATTTGGTTGCGCTGTGGATTACCAGATCTGCTCCATGGCTGAGCGGGTTCCAGAGCGAGGGAGTGGCAAATGTATTGTCAACAATCACTGCAGCGCCAACTTTTTTTGCGAGATTAATAATCGCAATGGCATCAGCAACGATAAGCATAGGATTTGAGATCACCTCAAAATAAACCAGCCCGGGCTGGAGCCGGTTCAACTGATCCTCCAGAAGGTCTGTATTATATCTCCCCTCTTTTGCAAAAAACCGGTGGATGTCCAACCCTCGCTTTTCGATCAGAACCTTGTCAATAAATGCATCTGTTCCCCCATAGATCTCACTGAAGAATAACCATTTCCCGCTATTGATTCCTCGCTGAAACAGAGACAATGCCACATCGATTGCAGCCATACCAGACTGTGTAAGAATTGCCCATGAGCATGCTTCCAATGCCATGACAGTCTCCTCAGCAGCAACAACTGTTGGATTCCTGTATCTTGAATAGATGTAGTTGTCCGGTGATCTCGGGTGCTCCAACTCATCCCGGAATGCTTTTTTGGTAAGGCCCGCATCTTCAAGATAAAAACCGGCATCCCGGTAAACGGGTACACGTGTGGTATTTACAGTCCCGCTCTTTTTTTTATTTACCATGATTCTTTTTTAATAGTTTAACAATTTGTTTCTCTAACCGGCACGTTGCAGATCTTTCATTAACCAGCTGCGGAGCTCTTTCTCCGGTGTAACATAATCCAGCTCCAGATAGAATTCCATCCGGTCAATGATTTCGCCAAAACTGACTGAAAAAAGAATGAATAACCAACCGGTTTGTGGAATCAACAGGAATAAAAACAGGGGCGATACCAGTCCAGTGAGGATTCGCAACAGGCTGATAATCCAACGAGGATCTTTTTTCATTTGTTTATACTCAACTTTCCTGCAGATATACAACAATAACTTAAATGCAAGAACAAAAATAAAGGGAAAAAATGATTCCAGAAATATAGAGATAAACAACATTGCTGTCAACAATGTTTGTGAGGAGTGCCACTGTCTTTTATCCACCCGTGTCTGTAAATGATAAACCCTGTCGATCGAAAATGTGGTTAAAAATCCCAGGAGAAGGGTCAACAGGATCATCCAGAATGAGGTTAATCCACTGATAAGGGTGAAAGAGGAGACTCCCAGGAAAAGCAGGAAAAAAAGGATTTCCCGGCTTAGCCACGAATTCCTGAGATTCAGAATGGCACGGTAAAATCGCTTCTTTTTCCCGAGGTGAAACAGGCTAACCAATAGTGTAAAGAATCCGGATAGAAGAAACAGTTCCTTCCAATAGGGATGGTGTGATGTGGCAGCTCCTGCAAATATCCCGATAATCAGTGGAACTAAAAAGGTAAACAGTACAAGCGGCCACTCAGCGGCAAGTGAAACGCGAGACTTGGGCTCCGGCAGCTCATTCCCGCAGTTGATTTCTTTTTCGGGTGACTTTGTTGCCCCTGCCATTTCGGGTATTCGCTCCTTTTTGCTTGCTGAAACAAATTTGATCCTCGGTACGGTGCCATAATCTGAAAAACCTTTCACCGGATCAAAAGGTATGGATGGATCGAATTCGCTGAACTCCAGTGCTCCTGTCGGACAGCATTTGGCGCAGGCAGGAATATCCCCCGCTTTCAAGGGGTCAATGCAGAGAGTACATTTCCCGATAATCTTTTCAAACGGATTATATTCCGGTGCGTCAAACGGACATGCCCAGGTGCAATATTTACAGCCAATGCACTTAGCCTGGTTAACCAGTACAGCGTTTGTCACAGGATCCCTGTAAAAGGCATTTGCCGGACAATGGGTCATACAGGGAGCATCTTCACAGTGATGGCATGCAATGGAGTGAAAGAAAACCGGTATTGCCGGAAAGCCAGCTTCATTATATTGATATACAGACCTCCAGTTGTTACCGGAACCCACATTGTTTTGGTTCGAACAGGCAACAATGCACGCGTGACAACCTACACAACGGTCTGTACTGAAGATGAAGCCTTTGCTCATTTAATTCTCGTTATAGATCCTGAAACACCTGCCAGCCGGCTGGCTGGAGTTCAGGATGACGGTACATAAGACACTTGTCATGCTGTCCGCCACCTGGCGGATCAGCATCTCATTTTTTAACCAACTCGACATTGACCCTGTTATCGTGAAATGCTGCGCCATACCCCATATCGGTTTCACGTGGTGCTGATAAAAAGTTTACTCCTACCCCTTCGGATATCCACAATCCGTTATAAATAACCAGGCAACCTTCAAGCAGGCTGTAATTTATCTTTGCAGTAAGCATAACCTCTCCCCTCTGGTTGAATACCCGGACCAGATCCCCGTTTTTGATCTTTTTTTTCTGCGCATCCGATGAAGCGATTTCTACTGTCGGGTACGGGTCAAATTGTCTGATGAGGTTGAGGTTACCAAACTGGGAGTGAATCCGGTTCTTTGTGGTCGGGGTCAGCAGATTGAAAGGGTACTGTTGACTCTCTTTTCCTGACGGGCCAGCTTCGATTGGTTCCGAATAAGCAGGCAGCGGATCAACGTTCCACATATCCCGGGCCTGCCCGGAGAACAACTCGATCTTGCCGGACGGTGTTCTGAATAGAAGATCACTGAAAGCTATTGATTGAAGGTTGGGCGCTGGTAAAGGTCCTTCCTTGAGCTTATCCAGCGTAAGCTCGGGGAATTGTTCCAGTTTCTGCTGGAGCCATTTCTCAATAGCATCATCGCCGGGTGCTGGAATTTTTTGCATTACCTCTTTGTTTTTCCATCCCATTTTTTTTGCCAGAAGGTAATAGATTTCCGATTCCGGTTTAATTTCTCCCGGAGGATCAATGACTTTTTGTTTAAGTTGAACGTACGGATTCCAATATGAACCAACAAGATCAGACTGTTCAAACATGCTTTTTGCTGGAAGGATCAGGTCGGCCTCACGGGCTGTATCCGTCAGAAACTGGTCGATCACAACCCGAAAGTCCAGTTTTCTGAATGCCCGTAATACGCTATTGGTATCCGGATTCTGGGTTACCGGGTTTCCCCTTTCCACCCAGATCATTTTTAACGCGGGGTCTTTGGCATTGAGCATATCAACCCCAAGCTTTGCAATTGAAATTGTCCTTCTGAATACTCCATCCTGGTTTTTATCCGGGTAGAGAGACAGGGGTTCGAGGATTTTATCAAACACATAACTCTGAAGGTTTGCATAGTGCCAGCAGGCTCCGGGTTGGCCGATATTTCCTGTGATTACCTGCAATGCAAGCATGCATCGGGTCGTCTGCCCCCCATTTGTATATCGCTGGTATCCGTAACCGGGAATGATGGTCATGGGTTTCAGTGTTCCAACATACCCGGCAAGTTTATGAATCAGTTCAACCGGTATCCCGGTTATCTCCTGAACCAGTTCAGGGGTATACTTATTTACCGAAGCTTCAAAACGGGAAAATCCAAGTACCTGTTTTTGAATGAATGCGCGATCGATCCGGTTCTCATTGATCAGCAGTTTTGCTATGCCCAGTGCAAGTGCTGCATCGGTTCCAGGTTTTGGCTGCAGAAGTAGATCCGCTTTTTCAGCAGTAGGTGTACGCCTCGGATCGATAACCACCAGTTTAGCCCCTTTTTCAATTGCATTTTCAACAGGGATCATCTCCTGGACATTACTCTCTACAGCATTCTTTCCCCACATGATGATCAGTTTTGCATTCTCAAGATCCCATGGAACATTGTGCTTGTTCTCCCCAAGCGTTAACCGGGTTGCTTCTAATCCTGCCGGCCAGCATAGATCTCCATAAGTTATGGTACAACCGCCGAACATTTCCCAAAAATCATACGGAACAGCATTTAACAATCCAGCCATTCCACTCGCTTTATAAAAAAGAATGCTCTGTGGGCCATACCGCTCTTTAAAAAATGCAAGCTTTTCTGATAAAAGAGAGAATGTTTCTTCCCAGGAAATTCTATGAAACGTTTCAGTTCCCGGCTTTTTCCGTAATGGATAGAGAATCCGGTCGGGTGAATGAACCCGTTCAACATAACTTAATCCTTTAAGGCATGGACCTTCCGGCGTTGCCCGGTTCTCCGGATGTGGCTCGATCAATTTAATTTTACCATCTTCAACATGCACCTTGAACGAACAGGTACTGTAGCAATTCCTGGGGCATACTGTGGAATAGATCTTAATCAATGCAATAATATCAGGCATTTAAAGGTATATATTCTGCAGTAATTCCGGAATAATGACGCGTTAATTTGTTTTCAGCTCAAATAATTTAAAATGGGTAAAAATTGTTATAATTACATTCAATACCGGATTTACCGATTTTACAAAGATTTACAGGTTCTAAAAACAGTAACAGGATAAATGATGAAAAATGAGTTATACCATAAATGGCATGAAGATTTTGCAGGAGCATTAACAATTTGCGATGCAGAAGGAATTATTCTTTATATGAATAAGAAAGCACTTGAAATATTCAAGGATGATGGCGGGATTGAGTTAATTGGAACCAATGCGCTGGATTGCCATACAGAACCCAGCAGGTCCCAGCTCAAAAAAATACTGATTGATCAGCGTGAAAATATTTATATTGTTGAGAAGAACGGGAATAAGAAACTGATTTACCATGGACCCTGGTTTGAATCGGGTGAATATTGTGGCATTATCGAACTCTCCATCGGGCTACCTGCAACAATAAAGCATATTGTAAAATAAAAATCCGGCCTCTCTACTTTCCCCTTCTCCACCGCCTGTATTGGGCCGTCTTTTTTACCTGCATCGGGAAAATACCGCTGTGAACGGTTCTCGCATCCTCGATGGTATAAAAGGCATTCGGATTATGCTGGTTTATAATAGAAACAATGTTCTTAATATTACTACGCTTGATAATCATGAATACCAGGTGCACAATCCCTGATTTTCCTTTTGCTTCGACAGTGGTTGTTCCGAATCCTTCAGTATGCAATGCATCAATGAGTTTGTATGCATCCTTTTTGGTTATGATCCGAACGACTTCAAAACCAATTGCCAGCTTCTCTTCCAGCCTTAAACCCACGTAATTTCCCATAGCAAATCCTCCCGCATAGGCAAAATAACATGCCACGTTTTCGAGGTTCTGCATGATCTTTCCAATGGCGAAGATCCAGATTAGTACTTCAAAAAACCCAAGTAAGGGCGCAATGACTTTGTGACCTTTTGAAATAAAGACAATGCGAAGTGTGCCTATGGTTACGTCCATGATCCTGGCCGTAAAGATCAGGAGGGGCAAAATAACAAAAGTGAAAAGATCTGTGTCAAAAAATGTTGTTTCCATGGTATCTGAGAAATAGTAAATGCCTCAATAATCTATTGTGCAAAAGTAATGAATAAAAAAACCACCAATAAAGGTGGCTCAAAAAGAATTTGATGATTTGCATGCAGATTTATGGAACAGGCCCAGGCTCATCCCAAACAACCGATCCATGTACCATCAAACAACCAGAGCCTGGACTTCAATCATAAATTATTCACTTGTAATCCAACGTACAATCTTTTCAGATAATGGATTTTCTTTTGAGTAAACGACATCAACCAGCTTGCCTTCCTCATCAATCAGGTATTTCTGGAAGTTCCATTTAACCGTGGAATCCATCACTCCGTTTTCTTCCTTGCGTGTCAACCACTGATATACCGGGTGCATGTCATTGCCCTTAACCGATATTTTTGCCATCATTGGAAAGGTAACCCCGTAATTTACCGTACAAAATTCATTAATTTCTGCATTGGTTCCGGGCTCCTGCCGTAAAAAATTGTTGGCGGGAAAACCAATAATTTCAAATTTATCACCCCCAAACTGTTCATATAATTTTTGCAAGTCAGCATATTGTGGAGTAAATCCGCATTTAGAAGCTGTATTCACAACCAGTACTTTCTTTCCTTTAAGCTGTGACAGATCGAATTGGTCACCTGCTATTGTTTCGACCGTAAAATCATGAAATGATTTCTTTGTTTGTGCATGTAATCCTGCATTCATAATTCCGAGTATTAATAAAATAGTAATCTGTTTCATCAGTATTGTTTTTATCTCTGCAAAGATATGAATATTCGAAATATCTATATATGAATATTATTAAAATAAAAAATAGTCGATTTTGTTCAGGATTTACGTTTCAGAAACCACTTTCGTATATTCAGTGTCAGAGAGAGGACAAGGGCCAGGAGGAAGCAAACAAGGGTTAGTGTATCAACCAGGGCTGCATCAAAGTCCAGTCCGGTAATCCGGTCGCCGATATATTTCATGTATGAATTGGGCAGATCGTATTTCCCAAGATGACGCAGTACCTGAAAATGCCAATCGGTAAGCGGGCAATAACCCATACCATAGAATATTCCAAGGATGAACCAGGATCCCCCGGTTAATGAAAGGGTGATGAGGTTCCATTTCAGTGTCCGTTTCCAGATCCATCCGAACAGGTTAAACAACACGAGTGCGGAGTGAAAAAGGAGGAAGAACAGATCAAGGATTTTATATCCTGCCATTTGCCGGGATTACCATTTCAGTACGATCTTTCCCACTGAGTTGCGATTCTCCAGCAGCTCATGTGCTTCTGCAATTTTTTCTGCCGGGAAGAGGCCTCCAACAACGGGTTTTATTTCTTTATTTTCAGCGAGTTTCACTACATGCTGCAGGCATCTGCTTAGAATTTCGGGTTTCTGATCTGCCAGTCGAAGCATGTTGACTCCTCCAACGATAATGGACGAAGAGAGTAATCCAACCGGATGAAGAAAACCAAAATCGAGAAGAAGCTTACCGGTTGCCAGCCAGTTTTTCTTCCGGTTTAGTCTGTCAGACACACCATATCCGATTAACCGGCCTCCGCTGGCGAGAAGTTTACGATCCTGCTTAAAGGATTTTCCCCCGATGGGATTAAAAACGACATCCAGTTTATTTTTCCCTCTGATCTGAAGAATCCTTTCCACATAGTCTTGTTCCAGATAATTGATTGGGAAGTCGACACCTTGCTGTTTCAGGGTATCAAATTTCCTGTTAGAAGAGACCGTTCCATACACCACACAATTTCTTCTTTTCGCCAGTTGGGTAAGTGCAATGCCTACACCCCCCGCTGCTGCATGGATCAACAAATGTTCACCCTCTCTGATATTCGCAACTTCACAGGCACAATAGTATGCTGTTCCATATTGGGTAGGTAGTGCAACAGCTTCTTCCATGCTAACGCCTTCCGGAACAGGAGAAACAGCTCTCCAATCCGTTGTAACGTATTCTGCATAGCCTCCAAAACGGGTAAAGGCAACCACTTTCTGCGCTATATGGAACGCCGTTACGTCCTCTCCTTTTCCAGTTATAGTGCCAGCAACTTCATAACCCAGGACAGATGGAATGGGTGGTGCATCCCCATAGAGTCCTCTCCTTGCCATCACATCGGCAAAGTTAAGTCCGAAATAATCAGTTTTTATTAATACTTCATCAGGGCCTGGAGAAGGAATATTGCATTCCTTGATGGCGAATGCTTCCGAAGGGTCTCCATATTGAACCAAATAAACTGCTTTCATCAGTCGAGGGGAGCATCGGCTATAACTTCCATGCTCAATGTGTGTGTAACCCCGCTTTCAATGTCTATCTGATAGGTAAATTTCCCTTTTCCCAGCCACACAGCGTGGGTGTAATCAACGGGTCCGTAAGTATATTTTATCGAATTGATATAGAGTGATATATCGGCTTTGGGATAAGCAAAATCAAAACGTTTATAGTCACTTTGAGCAGCCGGATTCAAACTTCCATAGGAATGTTCACCTCCTGAAGTATTGACCAGGATGCTGTCATAAATCGCTGAACTTATATTTTCGATTCTGATATCGGAAGGTCCTTTATCACGATCATACTCATTGTCGCTACAACCCATAAGCAATAAAGTTCCCACCATAAGAAAGAGGAATACACTTTTCGATTTGCGGTTTTTTTTCATGATCCCGTGAATTTAAATTTTTCGTATTTCGGATGTAAGGAGCCATCCTTTATTTCCATCTTCCAGTATGACCTCCGTCCATATTCCCAGGGTATCTTCTATGCTAACCCTGGTCCCTTCATGAATCAGAAAGAGATCGGTCCCACTCTCATCCGGAGAACTCTTTACCGTTACAGAAGGTGAAAAAACAATGGCTTTGTCATGACTTGTTGTTATCTTGTTGTGATGATACGAAAAAACAAATGTTGAAATCGAGATAAACAGCAACAACAAACTGAACCAGAAAGCAATTCTTTTTACGCTGTAACGATGGATGAACAAATATACTGAAAAAATAAGAAGGAACAGCAGGAAGGTGATGATGCTAATATATGCCCAGTTGTTCGAGTTCAAAAGCCTGACAAGGCCGGTATACCACTCTTTCAGAAAAAACCGGGGAAGAACATCGATTTTGTCTATCACATAGGTTCTTGCCAGCTCAAGGTTATAGGCAATGTCTTCGTCGTTTGGAGATAGCAATGCAGCCCGTTCATAATTCAGGATTGCCGGAGTCAGCTTATGGGATTTAAAATAGGCATTTCCCAGGTTGAAATATAATTCCGCAGCTTCGTAACCCGAATCCAGTACACTTTCGTAAGTCTTTATAGCCGCCTCAAATTCTCCATTGACATATTGTTGATTGCCATTTTCAACGAGTGAATACAGATCCTGTGCATGCGATGTCCATGTAAGTAAGAATGCAAGTATTGGAAACAGGATATTTTTCATGGGTGACACGAATATTCTCATGGTTCTACCTCAACTTTTGTTCAAACCGGCTCACGATTTTTGACGCTTTTTCATAGACAGGTTCTGTTTCAGAGATTCCTTCTGAAGGTGCAAAACGTGCAAATTCGCAACGGTCTATTATCTCAAAAAATTCATCGATCATTTCAGGGTTAACAGGGTTCTTCTCCAGAGCACTCCGCGCTTTTTCCCTGGAAAGATCAGACAGGGGAATAGCCAGTTTATCGCTAAGGTATCCCCAGAGGGCTTTCAATAATTCTTCATAGAATCTATTGAATGAGCCCGCCTTTAAAAAGGAATTGGCCCGTTTGAGTCTTTTTCTTGCTACTTTTTTTGCTTTTCTGTTCCTCACCAGATTACGGTCTGCATTGCGTTTAATGTGATTCCGTCGAAGGATTACCAACAGACTAAAAGCGAGCAGTGCAATAAGATAAGATAGATAAAAGGGGAGTGATCCGAAGAATGATCTGTCGCGTGGCTGAAGTTTGAATTTCTCATTTTTTATGAAACGGATATCGCTGCCGAAAAAACGGAGGTCTTCTTTAGAAAAGCCTGAGATTACAGCACCACTTTCACTTTCATCGTCTTTGGTGACAATAATATTGAATTCATTGCTTCTGAGGGAATTGTATCTGTTCACAACAGGATCAAAATAGCTGAATTCAACGGGGGGTATCCGGTAATTCCCGGCGTGTCTGGGTATTGCAAGAAATTCAAACGTTTTACTCCCGGACATTCCATTTTCCGAGTGATTCAGGTTGGATGAGATCCTGGGATCATACAGGTCAAAATCAGGAGGAAAATCAATATTGGGTGCTTCTATGAGCCTCAAATTTCCATTACCTGAGAACCTGACCTGCAGGTTCATTGCTTCATTTTCTTTCAGCTGGTTCTTGTCGATGGTAACATTCATTGCAATTTGTCCAACGCTACCGGTGAAGGAGTCCGGAGCATCATCCGGTAGCTCTTTGACTGTAATTCGTACCGGAGGGCTTTTAATGGTTTGTTTTACGTTCTGGTAGGAATCAAAGAAGTTATCAAAGAATCCCCGGTTGGATTGTTGTACTCTTTTCCGGACAAGACATTCGAGTTCCATGGGATCGATCACCAGGTCCCCGGTTACCTGTGGAAAAAGGATAAACCGTTGTAATACACCGGTCCCATAGATTACTCCGTTAACACTTTCCCTTTCCAGGGATCGCAAGGAAGGAGTTTCAATATCTTCACGCAGAAATCCGTTAAAGGAAGGGAACGTTGCATTTTCAAAGCCCGAAAGGTTAACCCTTGAGTAGATTTTTACCGTAGCAATGATATGTTCTCCACGGCAGACCGCATTTTTATTCACATGAATCCGCAGGAAAAGGTCGTTATCCCTTGCTGCGGGAACATCAACTCCGGGTATTACCTCCTCATCTCCGGTTCCGGTTTCCGGCGATGCCGATCCTTTCACCACTTCAATTTCCAGGGCATTTGAGGTATAGGTTTTATTTTTGACTGTTACTGTTGCCGGATCGATCTGAAAAACACCCTCTTTTGTGGCCTCCAGAACATAGGTGTAGGTATAGGTGACCGTTCTTGTCATTTTTCTGTTGATGATCTGGGTACTCTGGCTGTAGGAGGTGCTGGGCCCCATCAGGATATAGAAATCACTCATGTCTGGTGGAACCAGGTTAGTGGCTTGCTCATTCACGGTAAAAGAGAGCCTGAATTGTTCTCCAACAGCAACCACTTTTGGGGCCGAAGCAGCAACGTTGATCTCCTGGGCTTGCAGGAGCATCCCGTTCATTAAAAGCAGTATCCCAATAAAAACCTTATTCATGTTCACACAATCGTCCTTTGTTGAGCAAATAGTCGAAAACAAAGCAAGCTACCAATTTTTTCTGACCACCACCCGATTTTTTCTTGCTTCGGCTTTCTTTAATTTTTCCTGCAACTCTTTTTCGTTTTCAGCAAGTGCTTCAAGAAGCCTTTTTGCATCTTCTTTTGATATCTGGGGTTCCTGTTGCTGTTTTTGCTGTTGATCCTGTTGTTGTTGCTGCTCATTCTGTTGCTGTTCCGTCTGCTCTTTTTTCTTATCCTGTTGCTCCTGTTTATCCTGTTCGGAATTTTCCTGGTCCTGTTCCTTCTGTTTCTGTTGTTGCTGTTGCTGTTGTTTTAGCAGGTCCTGCGCATAAGCAAGGTTATACTTTGTCTCAAGATCATCCGGGTAATTTCTCAGGGCATTTTTATAGGCCTGAATGCTCTCTTCAACCCGGTTTGCTTTCAGCAGTGAATTGCCCAGGTTATGGAATGATCTTGCCCTGCTGATTTTATCAATTCCTGTTTGAGAGAGGGTATTAAATTCCCCGGCTGCATCCTCAAATTTATCCTGTTTATAGAGTGCATCACCCAGGTTGAAAAGTGCTTTGTAAGAGTCTGATTGCTCTTCAAGTGCCTTTCTGTATGAGATCTCCGATTGATCGAATTTACTTTTCTCAAAATGATTGTTCCCTTCACGGATGTATTTTTTCTCCGTTTGTGAGTAGCTCTCCGTATATCCTGAAAGGATCAGCAAGATAAAAACGATGAATTGCAAAAACGATTTCATGACGACCTGTTTTTATAAATAGAACTGATGTTTTTCACATTTTTATATGGAAGATCCTGATATTTTTCAATAATCGGTTTTTTCTCTCAAGTATGAAGAGATCAACGAACAGGAATAAGAGAGCAAGACCTGCCAGGTATTGGTATCGTTCCTCATAGTCAGAATAAATTCTTGCCTCAAGTTCCTGTTTCTCCATTTTATCAATTTCATCGAATAACATGTTCAGTCCGAGCCTTGTATTTGTTGAGCGAATATACATTCCTTCCCCGGCGGCTGATACCTGGTTCAGCATGGTTTCATTCAGCTTGCTGATTACTGTATTGCCATCCTGGTCTTTCAGGTAGGACTTGACTCCGGACCCGGAGTAGACCGGAATGGGTGCTCCATCCGGTAACCCAAGCCCAATGGTATGAATCGTGATCCCCTTATCCCGGGCCTGTTTTGCCATAGCGATGGCGTCCCCTTCATGATTCTCCCCGTCGGTAATGATGATCAATACCTTGCTTGATTCGTTATCGGGACTGAACGATTTCATTCCAAGGTCTATTGCCGAACCGATTGCAGTGCCCTGTTTTGGAACAATATCACACGTTATGGTTGAAAGGAACATTTTGGTAGAAACGTAATCCATGGTAATGGGCACCTGGGTGTATGCATCACCGGCAAATACGATCAACCCGATTTTGTCATTTGACAACCGATCCACCAGCTTTGAAATTGCCTGTTTTGCCCGTTCAAGCCTGTTGGGCTGAATATCTTCTGACATCATCGAATTTGACACATCGAGAGCGATTACAATCTCTACCCCTTTTCGTTTTATTTCCTGAAGCCTGGAACCAAATTGAGGTCCTGCAAGAGCAAAGATAATAGCAATCAGGGCAATATTCAGAAGAACAAATTTAACAGCTGGCCGTGTCGAAGAGAAATCCGGCATAAGCTGGTTCAGGGTTTCAGGGTCTCCAAATTTCCTCAATGCTTTGGCTCTAAATCTCCGGCTTATCCAGAAGATCCCAAAAAGCAAAGGGATGATCAGCAATCCCCATAAAAAATCCGTATGCGCAAATCGAAACATGGTTCGATTAAAATGGTTACGGAATATTCCGTAACACTGTATTTTTAAAAATTAATTCAGATAGCAGGAAAATACCTGCTAAAAGCAAAAACGACAGATACTCCTCTTTTTTCTTACTGAATTCTGTCACATCAATTTTTGTTTTTTCCAGTTGATCGATCTCCTGGTATATTTCGATCAATTTCTGGTTATTGGTTGCCCTGAAGTATTTTCCCTTTGTCATATCGGCAATATTCTCAAGGATCTCTTCATCAATCTGAACTTCCATGTTCTGTAGTTGTATTCCGTATGGAGTTTGAACTGGATAAGGGGCTATTCCTTCCGAACCTACACCTATGGTATAGACCCTGATTCCGAATGTATTAGCAATTTCAGCAGCTGTTATCGGGGCAATGGCCCCTTTGTTGTTTACCCCATCGGTTAACAGAATGATCACTTTACTTTTTGCATTACTGTCTTTCATGCGGTTGACACTCGTTGCAAGCCCCATTCCGATAGCTGTACCATCTTCAATCATACCACTCCGAACGTCCTTGAACAGGTTTATCACCACAGCATGGTCAGTAGTAAGAGGACACTGTGTAAAACTTTCACCACTGAATATTACCAGGCCGATCCGGTCATTTGGACGGCCTGAAATGAATTCAATTGCCACATCTTTAGATGCTTCGAGGCGATTGGGTTGAAAATCCCGGGCAAGCATGCTGCTGGAAATGTCCAGTGCGATCAATATATCAATGCCTTCTGTACTAACATTCTGCCAACGGTCTGTTGATTGCGGACGGGCAAGTACAATGATCAGGAGGGCAATGGCAATAACCCGCAGAACAAACATACCATGCTTCAGGATATGTTTCCAGGTTCGGGGAGCTTTACGTAACCCTTCTATTGAAGAAACCTGAAGTGTGGCCTGCGAATCCCTTAGCTTCAACAGATACCATATGATCAGCGGTATCAGGATTGCAAGCAGGTACAAAAACCCCGGATTTGCAAATGTTATCTCATTCATTGTCTAATAGATCCATTAACTGCTATTGCCTTCATTCTCCTTTATTTCTTCCCCTGCTGCCTCCACTTTTTCCTCCTGTTCTTCTCCCTTTTTCCATGCTTCTTTTGTCTCATTTACAAACAGATAGGATGAGAGTAGCGAATTTTCATTCTCATTAGGCAGGGGTTTTGCTTTCGCAAATTTAGCCATGTCAGCCAGGTGTAAAATTTCTGAAAGCTTATCATACAGGTTGTTGTCATTAAATCCTATTTCCAGAAGAGCATGAAGTGTTTCACTGCTGGTTTGCTCCATTGCCAGGATGCCATACCGGTTTTCGATATAAATCCGCAGGATTTCAGTTAACCGGCTATAATACGATTTCACCTTCTCCTTTTGCCACAATTTCTCCGATTTTAATTTATCCAGTTCACGGAGGGCAATAACATGGGCAGGTTCAGTGGGTTTTATCCGTTTTAAAATGGGTTCATCCTTTTTTCTTTTTTTCAGGAAATAGATCAGGAAACAGATCAGTCCCACGAGGAATATACCTCCCAAAACATAGGGCAACACCTCACGGAAGCTTATGGGAGCATGGTAGGGCATTTTGATATCAAAAACCTGAACCGTTGAGTCAGCCGGTTCGATGTCCGTTCTTTTAACCGTAAGATAAATGGGTTCAGACCGGAATATTGCTGAAACAGCTGTATCCGCCAGGGAGGCTTCAAAAGGTGGAATGACATAAATGCCGCTATCAAAACAGGTGATCAGAAACTCTTTTTTAATGGAAATGCGGTTCCCTTCCAGGTTGCTTGTATCGAATTCACTTTGCAGGAGAATTTCAATACCATCGGTCAGTGTATCGGTATAATCCCTGACCCGGAGAATCATATCAGCAGGGTGGCTTATTTCAAGGTGAATGGTTGTCTGATCGCCAATTAACATAGCGGAACTATCAATTGAAGCGGTCACATTAACCTCCTGGGCAACGGAAGAGAGATTGGTTATCTGCAACAGCATGGCCAGGGAAAGGAACAACCATCCCCAGGTTATTTTAGCAGACAAATATCGTAAGAATAAATACATGATCGCTGTTTCTTACCTCACCGTTTCTTAAAAAGGTTCAGGAGGGGTTTGACATAATCCTCATCGGTACGAACAGCTGTACTGTCGATACCGCATTTTGAAAAGATTTCATTTGTTCTGGCCTCTGTTTCCCTCCACCATCTGTGATACATCTCCCGGGTTGCCCTGTTGGAACTATCGATCCAGAGATCTTTCCCTGTTTCACTGTCTTTCATTTTTACAAGCCCGATTGCCGGGATCTCTGATTCTCTTCTGTCATAAATTTTCAGGGCAACGACATCGTGTTTGTTATTTGCGATTCTGATTGCCTCTTCAAAATCCGGAGCGATGAAATCTGAAATGACAAAAGCAATGCACCTTTTTTTCAGCGCATTGGTCAGGAAACGAAGAGGTTCAGTGAGGTCTGTATTCCGGCTTTCGGGGGTAAAGTCGATCAGCTCCCTGATGATCCGCAATATATGTTTCCTCCCCTTCTGGGGCGGGATAAATTTTTCAACCCGGTCAGTAAAAAAAATCACTCCTATTTTATCGTTGTTCTGAATGGCCGAGAAGGAGAGAACAGCGGATATTTCCGTAATAACGTTTTTCTTTAAAAGGTTTACGGACCCGAACTCTCTTGAACCGCTAACATCGATCAGAAGCATTACGGTCAACTCCCTCTCCTCTTCAAAAACCTTTACATAAGGATGGTTGAACCTGGCTGTCACATTCCAGTCGATCGTTCGTATCTCATCACCATATTGATACTCCCTGACCTCACTGAAAGCAATTCCCCTGCCCTTGAATGCACTATGGTATTCTCCGGCAAACACCTGGTTTGATAAACCACGTGTTTTAATCTCTATTTTTCTGACCCGTTTTAGAATTTCAGTTGCTTCCACTGCTAATCCTTTTGACTGGAGTCAATTTTTCTTGTTGTTAGTGTAAAAAACCACTCCCCTTTTATCAGCTCAATCCTGTACCGCTCTCCCTCCAACTCTTCAATCCATGCATTCTCATCGATTTTTTTATATTTTTCGTTCATCTCGGCAATCTTTGCATAGTAGCACGAATAATCACCAAGGAACTTGTAGTAGGTGCATACATCATCTTCTGAAAGAAAGAATAGCAGGGTTTCTGTTTTAAGATTATTTTCATATTTAAGATACCGGTATGTCGGATTTTTTGTGGCGGTGTTTAGCTGGAAATCCTTATACTGCTCTTTCATGATCGTTTTTATCTCAGACCCGGAATGGTTGATGAGGTTTTGCGAAAACAGGGTTGTTCCTGCCAGTAAGAATAAGAAGGCAATGTGTATTCGTTTCATATCATTCGTGCTTTACGTAATGCCGGGTATTAATGAATCACTCATTATGGAACTTCAATGGTATTCAGAATTTCGGTTATGATATCCTCCGAGGTAATGTTTTCCGCTTCTGCTTCATAGGTCAGTCCAATCCGGTGCCTCATAATATCATAACACATAGCACGGACATCTTCAGGAATGACGTATCCTCTTCGTTTAATGAAAGCATAGGATTTTGAGGCCAGTCCCAGATTGATGGATGCCCTGGGGGAGCTTCCATAACTGATCATATTGGTAAATTTATCCAGTCCGCATTCGGCTGGATTTCGCGTTGCAAAGACAATATCAAGAATATACCGTTCAATTTTCTCATCCATATAGACATCCCTGACAACATCCCGGGCTTTCATGATATCGGATGGTTTCAGGATCCTGCTTGCTGTTGGAAAAACCTTTGCCAGGTTTTCCCTCATGATGAGTTTCTCTTCCTCTTTATTGGGATAGCTAATGATCACCTTCAGCATAAAGCGGTCGACCTGTGCTTCGGGCAGCGGATAGGTTCCCTCCTGTTCGATGGGATTTTGGGTTGCCAGAACAAGAAAGGGCTCTTCCAGCGGATAGGTTTCCGATCCGATGGTGATCTGCCGTTCCTGCATTGCCTCCAACAGGGCGCTCTGGACTTTTGCAGGTGATCGGTTTATCTCATCCGCCAGCACAAAATTTGTAAAAATGGGACCTTTCTTAACGAGGAACTCCTCTTTCTTCTGGGAATAGATCATGGTTCCCAGAAGATCGGCTGGCAAAAGGTCAGGCGTGAATTGTATCCTGCTGAACTTCGCATCAATAGTATCTGCCAGCGTATTTATAGCCAGGGTTTTTGCCAGACCAGGCACACCTTCAAGCAGAATATGTCCGTTGGACAATAAACCAACCAGCAGACTTTCAAGCAGGTGTTTCTGTCCTACGATTACCTTCTGCATTTCCAGATTGATAAGATCGACAAAGGAACTCTCTTTTTCAATCCTTTCATTCAGTTCTTTAATATTTACCGATACATCCATAATCAATATTTTAATAAACAAAATTACAAAAATAGAACCTGTGCAATTTTTTTTGTAGGTTTTCTCCTTTTTTTTCATTTCAGACGATACAAAATTGTTAAATAATTCTATAAGCCGGTGTTAAAAAATGTTAAATGAAAACAACGGAATGGTGATCCTTACCAGGAATGAATTTGTCGCAGGTATTTGTTAAAAAGAGTTGGATGACGAAAAATAGCCGGATTATATTTTTTTGTAACTTATCACCGAAATGTTAATGAGTCAATAACCCAAACCAAATAACCATGAAACGAATTATCCTTTTTCTGCTCACTGTTCACTGTTCACTGCTCACTCTCGTGGCGCAAGCGCCACAAGCCTTTAATTACCAGGCAGTTGTCAGGGATGATGCCGGGACCATTGTATCAGACCAGGTCGTTGGGATTAAGATCAGCATTCTGCAAGGGAATGTCTCTGGTACAGTTATATACAGTGAAACCCATGCACCAACCACAAATTCACTTGGGCTGGTAACGCTGGAGATAGGAGGTGGTACAACATCCGATGATTTAAGTGCAATTGATTGGGGGGCTGATCTCTATTTTCTGAAGGTTGAAATGGATGCAAGCGGTGGAACATCGTATTCAGATATGGGTACAACTCAATTATTATCCGTACCCTATGCCCTGTTTGCCGAAAATGCCACTGATAAGAATGATGCCGATGCCGATCCAATAAACGAGATCCAGGACCTTGTGCTTGATGAAGATGTGTTGACCATCACGGGAAATCCGGTAGCAACCGATATCGACCTGAGTGCCTACCTCGATAATACCGACAGCTGGGTACAGAATGGCGATGCAATCTTCTTCAACGGAAACATCGGCATCGGCACCGATGCACCAGGTGGTAAGCTGGAAGTGGTGGGTGATGGTACCGAAACCGGTGATGATGCACTGTTCGAGGTGAAGCGGAACGATGGGCAGACCGTGTTTGCTGTTTACCCAGAAGGAGTGAGAATCTACGTGGAAGAGTCTGAAACCAAAGGCACAAAAGGAGGATTTGCTATCGGTGGATTCAATCCCCTGACCAAGGATGTCACCAATGAATACCTTCGTGTCACCCCCGATAGTGTACGTGTGTATGTGAATGACGATGGAGTGAAAGGTACCAAAGGAGGGTTCGCTGTGGGCGGCTATAGCCCGGTAACAAAGGGGATCACCAACGAATACCTGAGAGTATCCCCGGATAGTGTTCGTGTGTATGTCGATGGTAATGCAACAAAAGGTACCAAGGGAGGATTTGCTGTGGGAGGATTCAGTCCGGTTAAAGGGACCATGCAGGATATCATGCGTGTTACGATCGACAGCACCCGGATCTATGTGGCAGATTCAACTGCTGGGTTTGGAATAGCCAACGTGGAAAGTGGAGCCAGGGAAAGTTTCCTGGATCTGACCACAGAAAATTATTTCATCGGACACGAGAGTGGCCAGCAACTTACCACCGGGTTATATAATTCTATATTGGGCTACAAGAGCGGATTCTCACTCAATGAGGGTGTTGGTAACTCCTTTATCGGGTATAAATCAGGTTTTTCGAACACATCGGGCGAAGGGAATTGCTTCATGGGATATGAAAGCGGTTTTTCAAATACCATCGGTATTAAGAATATGTTCTTCGGCTACCAGACCGGGTATCATAATACGGATGGAATTTACAACCAGTTTTTCGGTTATAAGGCAGGTTTTTCCAATACATCCGGAGGGCACAATGTCTTTATCGGTTACCAGAGTGGATACCATAACACTACGGCCTGGACAAATACATTTATTGGAGGGTTTTCCGGGTATGATAATACAACCGGTACACAAAATGTTTTTCTGGGTGCCAGCAGCGGGGCAAATAATAGCAGTGGATATAATAATGTATATGTGGGTTATAGTGCAGGAAATCAGAATACTACCGGGCATGGCAATGTTTTCCTGGGATATGAGGCAGGCAGAAATGAAGGGGGTTCTAATAAATTATACATCGATAACACCAATACATCCTCACCGCTCATCTATGGTGATTTTAACAGCAATTATTTAAGATTTAACGGGAATGTCGGGATTAGCGTAACACCAGCTTACACTCTTGATATTAATGGGACATTGAATATCAGGAGAAATGGGACCCCTGCACTATTTATCAGCGGCTATGAAGCCATATGGTGCAACGGCACCTACTTCAGCTGGGGATATGGGGCTACCTACAATGCATTCGCCGATAAGGTATCGATAGGAACCACCAATACTAGCGGATACATGCTGTATGTTTATGGTTCTGCCTATACAACGGGCAGCTGGTTAGGATCCGATGCCCGTTTTAAAGACGATATTCAGGAAATCGAGCAGCCCCTTGAAAAAGTCTTGAGAATGAAGGGAGTAAACTACCACTGGAAAACGGAAGAGTATCGTGACAGAAATTTCCCGGAAGGAAGACACTATGGCGTGATCGCTCAGGATATTGAAAAAGTACTGCCCGAAATCGTGATGGAAACGAATGGGGAAAAAGCGGTTGCCTATACCGAGATCATTCCCGTACTCATCGAGGCGATGAAAGAGCAGCAAAAGCTGATAGAGAAGCAACAAACGGAGATCGATGAACTGAAGAAGATGGTGAGAGAGAAGTAGACGAAGAGAAATGAGTTATGAGTGGAGAAAAAAAGGTACTCGGTGCTCGGTACTCGGTCCTGGGTAAAAGAAGAGAAAAAAGACTGTGTGACTGTGAGACTGTGGGATGGAGATAGGGAGAGAGTGTGAGTCCCGCCTTCACCAAGGTTACGGCGGGCAAGGATGAGAGGTGAGTGTTGAGAAAAAAAATGTTATTAAGTTAGTGGGTTAATGGGTTATTGGGGGAAACCAATACATTATACAGCAGTAGGCAGTAAGCAACTAAAAAACGTCCCGTAGGGACAGAAAGATAATAGGCAGCCACTTCAGTGGCTGTTAATGATGACAAATTTAAATGCGTCCCAGAGGGACTGCCTGCCCCTCCGTCAGGCGGGAAAGAAACAGCTACATAAATCTGTGAAAAACCAAGTCTCATTAACTTTTAACCATAACCCTGTGGCTATATGATGAAAACACGTTTAAAACCATTTATTCCAGGCTTATTTCTTCTGTTCATTGCATGCACCATCTCACTCAGGGCGCAGGACGATCCGGTGGTGGATAGCCTGCAACAACTGCTCTCCAGGAGTAAGGTGGATACGGTAAAGATTCATTTGATGAATTCGCTTGCTGTTGAATTACGCAGGAAAGATACTGCACTGGCTGCTCAATATGCGAATGATGCAAGGATTTTAAGCCAGAAACTCGGTTATGAAAAAGGGATTGCAAAATCATTCTTTACCCTGGCAAGAATTGATCATGCGAACTACAAACTCTCTGTTGCAAGAGAGAATTATGAGAAGGCACTGGATAAGTATGAACAGCTAAATATGCTTCACGAGGTGGCTGATGTGCTGAACAAAATGGGTGTTACTTATGGGATGGAGGCCAGATACGATGAATCCCTTGAATATTTTACAAAAAGCCTGGAAATCAGACGATCGATCGGTTCGAAACTTGGTATAGCAGAGTGCACAAACAATCTTGGGAATGTCTACCGATATAAAGGGGATTATCAGAAAGCGATTGATTCATATAAAGAATTCCTTGCAGTCAGCGAAGAGATGGGTGATCAGGAGGGAATTGCTGATGCTTATAATCACGTCGGAATTGTATATGATTACCAGGGCAATTACAAAATGGCTCTTGATTATTATTTCAAGTCACTGGAGATCCGGGAAAAAATTGATGACAAAGATGAAATTGGCGGTTCCTATGGGAACATAGGTATCGTCTACGCATACCTTGGCGACCTTGAAAAAGCACTTGAATACGATTTGAAATTCCTGACAATCAGTGAAGAATTGAATGATGAAGCAAGTATTGGAATTGCCTGTAACAACATCGGAACCGTATATGAAGGAATGGGGAAACTGGATCTTGCGCTGGAATACTACCAACGGGCACTTACAATAAGGAAACAAATTGAAGATTTACGCGGTGTAACCTATGCACTCTATAATATCGGAAACATCCTGTTCAGACAGAAGAAATACGACAAAGCATTGGACTATCAGAAGCGGAGCATGGCAATCCGTGAGAAGATTGGATATAAACAGGGAATTGCCTATAACCAGATTAGCATCAGTAAGATCTGGGCAGCAAAAGATGATAACAATAGCGCAATCCGGTTTGCCGAAGAAGCATTTCAAATCGGGGAAGAAATCGGATATCCCGAGATCATAAAACAGGCTTCCGAATTGCTTCATGCCGAATATATTGAAAGGGGTGATTTTGAGAAAGCATATAAATACCTGACACAATTTAAAGAGATGAGCGATAGCCTGAATAATGCAGCCAATGTAAAAAAAATCACCCAGCTTGAGATGCAGTATGAATTTGATAAAGAACAGGAACAGGAACGACTGGTTTATGAAGCAGAAATGAGACACCAAAAACAGTTGCGAAACTTCTTTATCCTGGGATTCTGCCTGGTGGTCATTGCTGTGGGTGCCATATTGCGTGGTTATTTTATCAACAAAAGGGCAAATAGGGAGAAGGCAGTATTGCTCAAAGAGATCCACCATCGTGTAAAAAACAACCTGCAGATCATCTCCAGCCTGCTTAATCTGCAAAGCCACACACTTGAGAATACCGAAATTAAAGAGGCGGTGACCGAAGGACAGAACAGGGTGAAATCGATGGCCCTAATTCATCAGTCCCTGTATCAATCTGAACGGCTGTCAAAAATAGATTTTCAACAATATGTGGAGCAGCTCCTCTCCTACCTTTCTTCAATCTATACCAGTGAAGATAAAAAAATCTCAAGTTCAGTGTCAGTAAAAAATATTTCATTCGATATTGATACAGCTATCCCCCTGGGTCTGATCATTAATGAACTGGTTTCCAATTCCTATAAGTATGCGTTTAAAGGCCGAGATCAGGGTGAGATAAAACTAGTACTGGAGAAAATCAAGGATGATAAGTTCAGGCTGGAAGTATCGGACAATGGGATAGGCTTACCTTCTGAGATTGAAACCAATAAAGCGGATAGCCTTGGGTTGAAACTGGTAAACATACTTACTCGCCAGCTAAAAGGTGAATTGAATATTAAACAGGAGAAAGGAACTGTTTTTATCCTTGAATTTTCGGAAGTGATCAGGAAAGGATAAAGAATCCAGATCTTATGTCTTCTTTACTAAATATTTAAGAACCTGAACTTAGCAAAACGATCTTTTGATCCAACAACTGGCGGAAAGTAATCAATGATTCGGGATGACCAATAATTTGACTGCTCAGACTGGAAATGTGTTACAGGTTTTCGTATATTTGAGATGATAAACCTGTTGATTAATATCTCATGAGCAAAGTCCGGATCCTCGTTGTTGAAGATGAATTGATCATAGCGGAAGATATCCGCATGATGCTGACAAATCTTGGTTATGATGTAGTGGGTACAGCGATAGATTATGAAGAAGCTATGGTCATACTGGAACACCGTCAGCCGGATGTTGCATTGGTCGATATTCTTATTGCTGGCGATAAAGACGGAATAGAACTGGCCGGGATCATTAAAGAACGGTTCAATATGCCCGTAATCTTTATCACTTCTCATGCTGATAAGGATACGGTTGAAAGAGCCAAACAGGTTAGGCCGGATGGGTATCTGGTTAAACCGTTTGAACAAAAAGACCTCTACACCTCTATTGAAATTGCCTTTTCTAATTTTATCAAAACAGATAATAAAGATGTAGAGAAAGAGTCCGAAGAGGAGAATAATTTCGTTTTAAAGGATAGTATTTTTATCCGGAAAGATTACCTTCTCGTAAAGATCCGGTTTGACGAACTGCTATGGATCAAGTCAGAAGGAAATTATATTGAGTTACAATGCAAAGAGAAAAGACACCTGGTCCGTTCAAGTTTGAAAAATTTCCTCAAAAAACTTCCTTCTGAAAAATTCATACAGGTTCATAAATCCTATTCCATTAATCTTGACTATATTACTATAATTGATCACCGGAAGATCTGCATAAATGAGATGGATATCCCCATTGGCAGGGCCTATATTGATGAGGTAAAGAAGAAATTGAATATTGAACTATAAATAAACTTTCGCCATAGGCGTGCCTTCGGCCCAACATCCAACATTACTCACACCCACTAGCCTTCACACCAC
Source organism: uncultured Rikenellaceae bacterium (assembly GCA_964481765.1). Lineage (GTDB taxonomy): Bacteria > Bacteroidota > Bacteroidia > Bacteroidales > VadinHA17. The sequence goes on from CAYZVJ010000011.1 coordinate 42,900, forward strand.
ACCTGTTCGTGAGGTTTGGGCAAGCCAAACGTTCAACGTCCAACTTTGAGCCTACTCCGAAAAGTAATAATTTCGCCACTAAGGCACCAAGACACTAAGATGCACTAAATATATATTATTGAAAATGAATTCTTTGTGTAATTTTGTGCCTTTGTGTCTTTGTGGCATTTTTCTATTTTCATACTTTTCGGAGTGGACTCAACTCTTAAAATCAAAGGAATTATCCTCTTATATATTGGAATATTTAGGTCTAACTAATCTGTTAGGTGATTACCCACTGTAACTGCCTCCTTTATACTGCTTCCTGATTGGATAGTATTGCATTTTCAATATTCCTCGTACTTTTCATAACCAAAGTAGTGCTGTTCATACCATCTGTAGGTCGTTCACACCATTTACTTGACTCGGATTAGTATAAGTTGTACCTTATAGATGAAAAGGAATCATAAAATTCCTTAACCATACAGTCCTCAATTACCTAAAACGTAAGTCATGAAAAGGAAAGTTACTTTTATCTTGATTCTTGTATCTTTTGTCTTGTTGTGTGAATCCATTGTATTCACACAATCCCTTTCTCCTACTGTCATAGCCAGTTCAGGTGAGTATTTCAGCTCCGGAGGGTTAACTGTTTCATGGACCCTTGGGGAATTGGCAGTAGAAACATTTGATGCCGGAAGTGTAATCATAACCCAGGGATTTCAGCAACCCTATGATATAGGGACAAGCATAAAGGAAAAGGGGCTTGATTGGTCTATCACTCCATATCCTAACCCGGTTACAGATTTCCTTAAGATCCGGTTTGAACTGGGCGAACCTCTTGACCTGAATGTAGAGATCCTTGATATGTCTGGTCGAAAGCATTTGATCCGTGAGTTCTATGCCGTTTCCAGTGGAGAGATTGTAACCTTAAATATGTCCGGTTATGTACGGGGTGTTTACCTGGTCAGGATTTTTACTCCGGATTGCAGGGTTCAGAGAACTTATAAAATTCAAAAGTTTTAATCAGTAAATCAAACTTGTGATACGATGACTCCTATCAATGCATTGTATCACTTAATTTGAACTAACAATAAAAGCAAATTAATAAACCAAATACCATGAAACGAATTCTCCTTTTTCTGCTCACTGTTCACTGTTCACTACTCACTCTC